>CAUUAF010000010.1:0-27191 GCA_963543085.1 uncultured Treponema sp.
AGAGCAACTGCCTTCTAAGCAGTAGGTAGGAGGTTCGAGTCCTCTCTGTCCCAAAGTTTTTTGGGCTCTCATACTAGTTTTTAGAGCATGGGGCTTTTAAGAATGTTTCTTTCGTCATCAAAGTTTCTTTTATTTTATATTCTTTTTATCTTTTTAGCTTCTACTATGTTTTCTCAGGAAGTGTTAGGTGGTTTGTTGCCTCCTGAAGGTAGTGTATCGCCCTCTTTAGAGGCTCAACAGGAGAATGAAGAACAGCTTCCATCTTCTGAAAGTGAAATCCCTCTAAAAGAAAATATAGATGTTTCGAAGCTTAAAATAAAAATAGAGAAAATCGAGTATAAAATTAAGGGTTTAACCAAAAAATATCCATTGCAATTGGCAGTTCCAATAGACCAAGCTATGGTTTTTGAAACAGAAGAAGCTTACTTTCATTATCTTGATGATATTAGATTAAAGCTAAATAATTTGCGTGTTTTAGAAAATTCAGATGTAGTAAGTGAATATATTGAAGTTCAGAATGGAATGGCTTTAGCAAAAATAACGATAAGCACAAAAGATTCATGGAACATAATTGCTTTGCCATTTCCAAAATTTGACTCTAATACTGGCTTTGTTGCAAAATTGAAAGGAAAGGATTATAACTTTTTAGGTACAATGCAAGTATTAAACATAGATATTTCTTATATATTGGATAATTATGGTAAATCTTCAGGGGGGATAGGTACTAACTTTTCTTTTCCTTTTAAGGCTGGACCTCTAAATGCAACATATAAGTTAGAAGCTCTTTTGGATGTGGATAAAAAAAATGCTAGTTTTGATTTAAATAATACACTTGAATTTTGCTATCCTACTCGTATTGTTGATATTTATTTTGGTTACTATCAAGGTTTTTATTTGAATAGACCAAGAGATGAAAATGAGGGTAAAAAAGCAAACACACAAATTTCTGAAGAAGAAGATAAAATCGAAAAAAAAACTGTGTATGATAAATACTTTTTTAACACGAAATTTTTTCTCTATACTCCTATCACTTTGTATAATTTTGAATATGCTGGGAAATTAGTATATACACCATATATTTCATTTTATGGAAATTGGGCTTTTAAGAACTTAAATGAGCGAAAAAAGAAGGGGATTTCAATGACTTTTTCACATTCTCTTTCTCTTTCTCGAGTTGATTGGAAAAATAATTTTAGAGAAGGTTTTTCTGCGAGTATTGACAATTCATATTCTTATAATTTTTTCTTAAAAGATACACCAGAAATCGAAATTACTTCTACCTTGGCAGGTTATTATTCTTTTGTTAATCGTATAGGAATTTATGCAAAATTAGATGCTTTTTATTCTTTTTCAAAAGAAGTATCACAGCGTGCTGGAAAGAACTTACGTGGTATATTAAACAAACGTATTAAAACAGATGTAGGTTTTACACTAAACGTAGATGTTCCTGTTAGAATTACTAGCTTTGACTTTGAAAAGATATCAGGTGTTGAATGGACGAGGTTTTTTGGTTTTGAATGGTTTATTTCTTTTTTTCTTGATATGGCTTTAGTGCATGATATGCAGACAGATAGGTATTTTCATCCTTCAGATGGTTGGTATTCTGGTGGACTTGAGATGATTTTATATCCTCATAAGATGAGGAGTATATATTTTAGAATCAGTTTAGGCTTTGACTTATCAGAGTTGAAAAATGTAAAAGGAATAAATAAGATTGGTGGAATTGCAAAACGTGATAATGAAGCAATATCAGAGATATTTATTGGTATTGGTCTTCACTACTAAGCTAGCTTTAATTTAAGGAGAAAAGAGAATGCATAAATACGTGATAGAAGGTGGCTATCCTGTAAAAGGAACTATAAAGGCAAGTGGTAATAAAAATGCGGCTCTGCCATGTATTGCAGCTTCATTGTTGAGCCGATCTCCTGTTATATTAAAGAATGTTCCTGAGATTGAAGATGTCGCTGTGATGTTTGAAATTATTAAGTTTTTAGGTGGAACTGTAGAGAAAATAAGACAAAATGAATATAAATTGCAGTGTGTTGAAGTTAAAAACACACAGATTCCAGATGAGCTTTCTGCAAAAATCAGAGCTTCAATATTATTTGTAGGTCCACTTTTGAGTATTTGTGGTAATGTTTCTCTTTCATCTCCTGGTGGAGATGTTATAGGGAGAAGGCGACTAGACACTCATTTTTTAGCACTTTCAGAATTGGGAGCTAGGATTGAAACAGATGGGCTTTTGCGTTTTTCTACAAATAAATTAGTTGGAAAAGATATTTTTTTGGATGAAGCTTCTGTTACAGCAACAGAAAATGCCATTATGGTAGCTGTATTGGCAGATGGAAAGACTATACTAAACAATGTTGCTTGTGAACCACATGTGCAAGACCTTTGTAACATGTTATGCTCAATGGGGGCAAAGATAGAAGGTATTGGTTCTAATTTATTGACAATTGAAGGAGTGAAAGAGTTAGGAGGTTGCACTTTCACTATAGGTGCTGACTACATGGAAATAGGCTCATTTTTAGGTCTTGCTGCAGTTACTAAGGGGAATATTCATATAGAGAGGGTAAATGGGCGGGATATGCGCCCTCTTAAGGTAGCTTTTGGAAAGCTAGGAGTTAGCTGGAGCTTAGAAGGAGATGTTTTAACTTTTTCTTCTAATAAAAATCTTGTGGTTAACACTGATGTAGGTGGAATGATTCCAAAGATTGATGACTCTCCTTGGCCAGGCTTTCCAGCAGACTTAACTAGCATTATGACAGTTATTGCAACTCAGGCAGAAGGAACTGTTTTAATCCATGAAAAGATGTTTGAATCTCGTATGTTTTTTGTAGATAAACTCATTAGTATGGGAGCAAAGATTACTTTGTGTGATCCTCATCGTGCTGTTGTTGTAGGTCCTAATAGGTTGCAAGCAGCAGACTTAATCTCACCTGATGTAAGAGCAGGTATGGCTATGGTGCTTGCAGCTTGTTGTGCTTCAGGGGTGAGCATTATAAGGAATGTCTACCAAATAGAGCGAGGTTATGACAACATAGTGAAAAGATTGCAAAGTATTGGTATTAGAATAAAGCGTGAGGAAGTCTAAAACTTATGGAAGTAGCTACTAAGGAAAAACTAAAAAAAATTGGAGTTGTGTCCATTATATTTTTATCTCTTGTTGCAATTCTTTTTGGTTTGAGTTTTTTAGATTTTTTTAAAGAGAACACACTTAAAAACATTGCTATTGAACTTCTTACAACTTCTCCTCTATGTGATGAAGACTATAAAAACATTCAATCTATTGAGCCTACTAAAAAGTATACTAGTTTAGTTTTTCCAACAGTATTTGAAGTGAGAAATGAAGAAAAACAATTTTATGTTTTTTTTATTCGTTTAACTGGAAAGTATGGAGTGCAAACAGCCTTATTTCTTTATGATGAAGGAATGCAAAAGACTCTGTTTTGTGGTATTGTCGGACAAGATTTCAAAAAGGAAGCTAGCTACTATGGTATCAATGATGGAGTTATAAACCATTGGTGCAACAAAATAATGATGAGATAGTTTTACAAAAGCTTTTAACCTTGTATTGACACTTCATCACTAATAATCAGAATATCTAGGTAGTTAGTGGTCTTACTTTGTTTTTCTTTCTTTAATACGGCTAATTGTATATCCTGTTACTCCACTTGCAATTATCACATAAAAGCCATGTATGTTAAAAAATGCAATAGCAATAAAACTGAATAAAAATATAAAAAATGTTGGAATATCAATTATTGTTTTTTTACTTATAGAAAAAAAAGCTCGTGCTAGAAGCGTAGCTACAGCAATATTCACACCTTTAACAGCTTTTTGAAACCATACAACACTAGAAGAAAGAGAAATAAACTTAGCTAAAATGATAATAGTTATAAATGAAGGAAAAACCACGCCAAGAGTTGCAACAGCAGCTCCTAAAACCCCTGCTCTTTTATATCCTACAAAAGTTGCAACATTAACTGCAATAACCCCTGGTGTGCATTGACTAATAGCAAAATAGTCAAGCATTTCTTCTTCTGTTATATAGTGAAGGTCTTCAATTAGATATTTTTTCAACATTGGCAACATAGCAATGCCTCCACCAAAAGTAAAAGCACCAACCTTAAAAAAAGCACAGAATAATGTAAAACACTCTTTTAACATTTTTATAATACCTAATTTTGATTGCTACTATAAATTTTCAAGAAGGTGTTGTAAAAGTGAATAAACTTATCTTTTTCTATAGCATCTCGAATCTTAAATACAAGGTTGCTCAAAAAAGCTAAATTGTGATACGTTGCGAGTATAGAATATAGGATTTCCTTAGACTTAAAAAGATGACGGAGGTATGCTTTGCTATATCTTCTACACACCATACAATTACAACGCAAATCTATAGGACCGTTATCAAATTCGTACTGCTTTTGTTTTATAGAAATAGGACCGTTAAACGTAAATAGATTACCATTTCTAGCATTCCGAGAAGGCAAAACACAATCAAAAAGATCAACACCATTTTTCACAGCTTCTAAAATGTATTCTGGTGTACCTATTCCCATAACATAGACTGGTTTTTTCCTAGGAATAATAGATGTTGAAAAAGATAGAAACTCATTATAGACTTCTTCAGGCTCTCCAACAGAAAGTCCTCCTATGGCAACACCACGAGGAGAATATTCCAAAATAGCTTGGAGACTTTCCTCCCTTAGGTCTTTATAAAAACCACCTTGCATAATTGGAAAAAGCGAACCATTATAAGAAGAGTGTGTTCCATGCCATGCTGCGAAAGCACGCTTCATGTAGTTTATGGTAAGCTTTAAGTGTTCTTGAGTTTCTTTTTTGGTAGAACCATAAGGAGATAAAACATCAAGTTGCATTTGTATATCGCTATTAAAATCAGTTTGAAGATTTACAACGCTTTCAGGCGTAAAAAGATGACACGAACCATCTATATGGCTTTGAAACTTTATTCCTTCTTCTGTGATCTTTCTAAGGCGAGAAAGAGAAAACACTTGAAAACCACCAGAATCAGTTAAAAAGTTTCCTCTCCAACCAGTAAACTCATGAAGTCCTCCAGCATTTTTAATTACATCAATGCCAGGTCTTAAGTTAAGATGATAAGTATTAGCTAAAATGATATCAAAACCTAACTCTTCCAGCATATCTTTAGTCATAGCTTTAACAGTTGCCAAAGTACCAACAGGCATAAATGCAGGAGTTCTTACCCTTCCGTGAGGTAGTTTTAAAATACCAACACGAGCTTTAGACGTGGCATCTTCATGGAGTGTTTCAAATATTTCAATATCTTCTTTCATAATAAAGTTCCTATTTAAGACCTATTCTTTATGCTTTAAGACAGCTAAAAATGCTGACTGTGGAATCTCAACATCACCCACCATTTTCATCCGCTTTTTGCCTTCCTTTTGTTTTTCGAGGAGCTTTCTCTTCCGAGTAATGTCTCCACCATAACACTTTGCAAGAACATCTTTCCGTAATGCTGAAATAGTCTCCCTTGCGATAACTTGGCTACCTATAGCAGCCTGAATAGGAATCTTAAAGAGTTGACGTGGAATCTCATCTTTTAATTTCTCGCATACTACACGTGAGCGTTCATAACTTGAAGGGCGATAAAGTAGTTGTGCCAAAGCGTCAACAGGCTTTCCGTTCAACAAAATATCTACTTTCACTATATCAGTTGCTCTTGAATCGATTACATCATAGTCAAAAGAAGCAAAACCTCGACTAATGCTTTTAAGTCTATCATAAAATTCAAACAACACTTCAGATAATGGCATTTCATAAGTCACTTCAACTCTCTTTTCATCAAGATAATTCATATTAGTTTGAGTTCCACGTTTTTCAATACAAAGACTCATGATATTTCCAAGATATGTTGTAGGAGTGATGATTGAAGCTCTTATATACGGTTCTTTAACTTCTGCAATAGTTCCATCTTCAGGATAGTTTGCAGGGTTATCACACATAAACTCTTCACCATTTCGCAACTTTATTGAATACATAACGGATGGAGCTGTGAAAATAACTGATTGGTCAAATTCACGTTCCAGACGTTCTTGCACAATTTCCAAATGTAAAAGTCCCAAAAAGCCACAACGAAAGCCATGGCCTAAGGCTACTGATGAGTCTTTTTCCCATGTTAAGCTGGCGTCATTGAGTTTTAATTTCTCAAAAGCGTCTCGCAAAGCTTCATAGTCGTTTGTGTCTGTTGGGTATACAGAAGAAAAAACCACAGGTTTAACCATCTTAAAACCTGCCAAAGCTTCTTTGCAGGGAGAAGCAACATCAGTTATGGTGTCTCCAACTCTCACGTCAGATATAGTTTTTATTCCAGCAATTATGTAGCCCACTTCTCCTGCTTTTAGCGAATCTGTTTTCACTAAGTCAAGCATGAGATATCCTACTTCTTCCACTTTATATTCAGAATTGCTATTCATAAAGCGGATTGTAGCCCCTTCTTTTATTTCTCCTTCAAAAACACGCACCTGTACTACGACCCCTCGATATGGGTCGTAGTGTGAATCAAAAATTAAGGCTTGCAAAGGATTTTCGAGAGAGCCTGAGGGTGCTCTAAAGTTTTCTATAATTGCTTCAAAAAGTGAGTCTATATTTTGTCCTGTTTTTGCAGAGACAGGAACTGCTACAGTGGAATCAAGTCCTAAATCTTTATCAATTTGCTTTTTGCAAGCTTCTATATCACTAGCAGGTAAGTCAATTTTATTTATTACAGGCAATATTTCAAGGTCGTGTTCCAAAGCTAGATACATATTTGAAAGTGTTTGAGACTCTACTCCTTGGCTTGCATCAATTACAAGGATTGCCCCCTCGCACGAAGCTATAGAACGAGATACTTCATAAGAAAAGTCAACATGACCAGGAGTGTCAACAAAATTTAGGATATATTCATTTCCATCTTTTGCTTTGTATGGCAGGCGAACGGCATGGCTTTTAATTGTTATGCCACGTTCTCTCTCTATGTCCATATCATCTGTCATCTGAGCTCTCATTTTTCGGCTATCTATAATTCCAGTTTTTTCTATTAGGCGATCTGAGAGTGTAGACTTTCCATGATCTATATGAGCTACAATGCAAAAGTTTCTAATATATTGAGGATTGTACATTGCAATATAGTATATAAAAGTTTGGTAATTGTCTATGAGGGAGATTTTTCATCCAAGTGAGTGCCTTTCATTCTTTTAATAGAGTATAAGGAAAACTCCTATCTGCACAGACATGTTATAGTTAAGTAGTAGTCAACAGCAAAAGACTTACTCTAACATAACATCCAAAATGACTTTGTCTGTTTCGACCATGCCCTTACTTGCTATTTTCCCAACACCTTTTATTGTTTTTTCAATGTCTTCTTTAACAATACCATCGCCTGAGTCAAAAGTTAATCCTTGCATGGCTATATCCATTGCAAAAAGAGATGCCTCTAAACTAGAGATAATCTTATTAGAACATGATTGCTTTGCACCATCACAAAAAAGTCCTGAATTTGTAGCTAAAGATGTAGTGATTGTCTTGCATACAACTTCATAAGAAGATGATGACATATAAGCTATGGCAGCTGCTGACGCAGTTGCTGCTGTAACAGCACCGCAATATGCAGAAAGTCGTCCAATGGCTGTTTTTTGATGAATTGCCAATAAGTTACTAATTATCAATGTGCGAAGTAGTGTTTCGTGGGATACTTTCATTTCTCTAGCATAAACAATAACAGGAATAGAGACTGTCAATCCTTGGTTACCACTTCCAGAATTAGTAACAACAGGAAGTGGGCAACCACACATTCGTGCGTCTGAAGCAGCGGCTGCCTCTCCAACAGCTTTTGTTTTAATAGATGCGTCTTTTTGATATAACTTTAAGAAGTTTTGCCCGAGGTCAATACCATAATGTTCTGTTAGACCAGCGTTAGCAATTTTTGTATTATACTCAATTTGTCTTTCAATTAAATGAGACACCTTATCAAGTTGCACATTTGAGGCAAAATCCAAAATATCTTTAACATTTAAGACGCTCCTATCAGTTAAAGTGTTTTTTGCTCCCACACTTTCAGTGCCTGAATTACCAGAATATATTAGAACCCCATTTTTCTTTATTTCTGTGATATTTGTGTGTTGATCTTTTAGTTCACCTTCATACACATCTTTTTTATACTCAGCTTTCATTTTTATGTGTAGCTGTGAAGGACTTTCTAGCTTTTTAATTGTTATAGGAGTTTTTTCTATAAAATCATTGATAATAGGAATGTCCTTATCTTTGACAGACTTTAAGACTTCAAGACCTGCACTAGCATCCCCTGCAACCATGCCTGCACTAGCTGCTACAATTATACCTTTCATGCCACCTGTATTAGGAACTACGACAGATTTTGCATTCTTTATAATGTTTCCACTAGCTTCTATAATAAGGGTGTCAGGAAGAGAGCCAATATAATGCTTTAATGAGGCAGCAAGAAAAGAAATAGCAATAGGTTCTGTGCAACCCAAAGCTGGTTTTAATTCTTCTTCCAATATACTGATATACATGTTTTCTATTTTTTCGTTCATTCTTGCTACCTCACTTAAAATCTGCTTGTTATTCAAAAAAAGCACTGACTATAATAAATTAATCAGTGCCTATCTTTTAAACCTCTTAAATATTTTTACGAAAGTTTTATGATTTCATCAATCAAAGAGCCAATATGTTCAACTGTCTGTATAAACGGAGTGTCTGTCGTTAAATCAAGTCCAGCTTTCTTTGCAAATTCTAGTGGAGTCAAGGTGCCACCAGCCTTTAATGCTTCTTTCCATTGTTCCACAGCACCTGCCTCGCCTTTTGTTATTTTAAGGCTTGCAGCAGTTGAAATAGTTAATCCTGCACTATATGTGTATGAATAAAGCCCCATGTAATAATGAGATTGCCTCATCCATGTAAGCCCTGCATAGTCTGGAATCTCAACAGCATCTCCCCAGAATTCTCTTAGTGTTTCAAGTTTTAGTTGACTTAAGATAGGAGCAACAGCTTCTCCTTTTTGAACTAATTTATAGAGCTTTCTTTGGAAGTAACCTTCTAGCATGTGAGTTACAAAATTATGATAGTATGTATTAGAAACTAGAAGAGCTAGAGCCATTCTTTTTGTCCTATCATCTTTTGCATTTTTAATTAAATAATTAGAAAGTAGGAGTTCATGCATCGTTGAAGGAGATTCAACAAAATAAGTTGAAACACTGCCAGCGTCAATAACATTGTTATTCTTTCCTGCAAGCCAAAAATGTCCCGCATGTCCTAGCTCGTGTGCCAAAGTGTAGACATCTGCCATCACTCCTGCCCAGCTCATCAAAATAAATGAGCCCTTGTGATATGGAGAACAGCAAAATGCTCCTGATGCCTTTCCTTTATTTTGAACATAGTCAACACGTCTACTTTCCAACATCTCTTTAACAAAAGCACAATACTCTTCTCCCATCAGATTAACAGCTCCTAAGATGTCTTTCTTTGCACTTTCGAGAGTAATCTCTTCCTTATATGTGGGGTCAATTGGCAACTTCAAGTCTGCAAATGTCATTTTGTCGAGTCCATAAATCTTTTTTATGAGCCCAGCATAACGCCTCATGTGTGGGGCTAGCTTATTAAAGATTACATCAAGTTGCCTATTATACATGTCACTTGTTACATTTTGATCAGATAACAAATACTCAAACACATCCTTGTAGCCACGCATACCTGCCATAATTTTTTGTTGTGTCATTTGTGATTCGTAATTTGTTGCAAGTGTATTTTCGTATGCCTTTAAGCCTTTATAGAATGCTTCATAAGCTGCACGTCTTTTAGGTGTGTTCACCTCATATTCAAGTTCCCCTTCAAAACCTGTGAAGGTGAGTGGCACTTCATTGTTTTCAACCTTGAAAGGAGGATATGAAAGATCACCATTTATTGCTGCACTATAGATTGCATGAGTGTTTGAAAGCACAGGTGAAAGATAAGCCAGAGTTTCTTCAACTTTTGGATCTAGTTTGTGTGGTTTGTTTTTTAGAAGTTCTTTAATATATGTTGCATCTTCTTGAGAAGAAGAAATTACTGCTTTCAAAACATCATCACTAAGAAGAGATAAATCACTATCTAAAAATGAAAGAATCCCAGAAACTTCTCCTTGAAAAGCAGTGCCTTTGTTCATCAAATCTAGCTTTTTTGCGTCCGTATAGTCTGTTTCAATGCCCAAAAATACATAGTTGCCAATTATATCGATCTCTTCTACAAGCACACGATAGTCTTTCATGCAAGAGATAACATCTTCTTTTGTTTTTATTTTCCCATTGTATTTTTCTTTAAACGATTTTGCTTCTTGCAATGTTTTTTCCATTGACTTAATACAATCTGCATCAGTTTTGCACAATTGAGATAAATCCCATGTTAATGCTTCATCAACTTCTGATCTTTTAATTTCCATATTACAAACTCCCTACATAGCATTATATATTCTTGACCTAATATTGTCAATTTTACATAAAGATTTATCATAATTAGGCTATTCTTTTAGTGAATTAAATAATCTCAGTTAAAAGGAATCGTCTTGAATTAGAGAAAAGAATCTTGATGCTTTCTTTTTACCACATACCTTTATCCTAAAAATATAATTTTTTAAGATGATAAGCTACAAAAATAAATGAAAAAATGATATAGTCTTTCTTCGTAATGAGGTTACTTTATTTTTATATTTTATTTATTTTTTCTCTCATTTTATTCAATTCTACATCCACCTTATTTTCTAAAATCTTAAAATTACATCTTAGTTTGTGTGAATCTAGTACATTAGCTAGTGTTATGGTTGTACATTAGTTAATGTTAGGGTCAGTACATTAGCTAATGTACTGACCCTAAACCGCTCGATTTAGGGATCGCAAATCGAGCGATTTCGCTACCCTAAGTCGAGCGGTTTGCATATGCGAGATCGTTCGATTTGCATATGCAAGCCTATTAAGTTTCACACTATTAAATAATACATGTTGTGGTCATAAGTTCTTCCGAACTACAACTAATTTTCTCTTAATAATTTTAGCATTTTTTATTCTTATCAATAATCAATCTCTATGTTATAATTAGCATCATCTATGAAAGAAGAAAAAACACTTAATGAACACATTGAGCATCTTAATGAAATGCAAAAAAAGGCTGTCTACCACTCGGGTGCACCGCTTTTGATTAGAGCAGGGGCAGGTTCGGGTAAAACTAGAGTTATAACAACTAAGATTGCCTATTTAATAGAAGAATTGGATACACCACCTACTTCAATCTTAGCCCTCACATTCACAAACAAAGCAGCAAAAGAAATGAAAGAGCGAGCTATGCAACTCTCTAAAAGTGCAGAGGATGCAATGATCAAAACATTTCATTCTTTTGGTGTTTGGTTTTTGCGTCAATTTGCAAGAGATGTGGGCTTAAATCCATATTTTAACATCTATGATGTTGAAGATTCTTGTTCACTTTTAGCTCATATTAGGCTCACTGTTAGTCAAAAAGAAAGAGATGAATATAATTTTTCAAAAGCTATTGAAATTCCTAGTGCCACTCAAACATTTGAAGTGGAACTCACTAACAGGGAAGTTTCTTATTTTTTTGAAAAAATCTCACGTGCAAAAGATTATTGCTTAACTCCTGAATCTGAAGAACTTTATAAAATTGATTCAAGCGATGTGTTTAGGAGAATATATAGGGAGTATCAAAATAGATTACGAGCTACACAAAATATGGATTTTGGAGATTTGATTTTAGTTACCCAACAAATATTGAAGGAAAATTTTCGTATTCGATTAAAAATGCAAGATAAATTTTCTGTTATTTTGGTTGATGAATATCAAGATACAAATATAGCACAAGTTGAGTTGTTAAAACTTCTTGCAGGCGAGGGGCAGTATCTTTGTGTTGTGGGTGATGAAGATCAGGCAATATATAAGTTTAGAGGGGCAGAAATTAAAAACATATTGAATTTTCAAAATATGTTTAAAAAGACAGATAGTATCACGCTCGATAAAAACTATCGTTCAAAGGAAAATATATTAAAAGTTGCCAATTCAATAATAGCACATAACACTGAGAGATTTAAAAAGAATTTGGAGGCAATTCGTGGAGAAGGAGAAGCAGTTCAAGTTGCAATTTTAGAAAATCAAGATATGGAAGCTGCTTATTGTGCTTCTTTAATTATGGAATATAAAGATAGAGGTTATGATGTTGGAGATTGGGCTATTATATATAGAACAAATAAACAATCAAACAGTTTTGAAACCTCGTTTTTATATTATAATATTCCATACGTTGTGGTAGGCAGTGTTGAATTTTATCAGCGCGAAGAGATTAGAGATTCTATAGCTTTAATTTCTTTAATTTTTTCAGGAAG
This sequence comes from uncultured Treponema sp., assembly GCA_963543085.1. Lineage (GTDB taxonomy): Bacteria > Spirochaetota > Spirochaetia > Treponematales > Treponemataceae > Treponema_B. The sequence continues at coordinate 12,401 of CAUUAF010000010.1, forward strand.
TGATGAAGTAGCTTTAAGAAGACTCTTACTTAAATATGTTGAAGGCATTGGAAAAACAAAATGTGAAGATATAATCAACTCAAGCAATTTATTCTTCAAAGAGCATAAAGAAGTGGATAGAGAAAAACTATTTTTTGAGCATGATTTTGTCTCATCTATTCCACTTATAATTGACAATGTGAAAAGACTAAACAAAAAATCAAAGGAAAAAATTAATGAGTTTATCTCTAAATTGATGAGACTAAGACAGCTTATATTTGCTAAAAATCTAAAGATTGAAAAAGAAGGAATAAATGAGGCTTTTCAAAATAGCCTTGCAGTTTTTATAGACGAGGCACTCAGAGCAAGTGGAATTTTTGCTTACTATCAAGAAGTGGATAAAAAAGACAAAACAGAAAAATGTGGAAACTTAAATGAATTAGCTAATAGTGCGGTTCATTATGAATTGAACGAAAGTGGCTTGCGTGATTTTCTTGACTACATTGCTTTGAGAGAGGAATTAGAAAACAAAGATAGTAAAAGATATGAGGAATGTGTCAAACTTATGTCAATGCACAACACTAAAGGCTTGGAGTTTAAAAATGTTGTAGTAACAGGATTGGAAAAAGGTTTGTTTCCTCGAAATGAATATGATTTAAGCGAGCTTGAAGAAGAGAGGCGACTTATGTATGTGGCTTGCACCAGAGCTATGGATAATCTTTTTATTTCTTCATGTCACTATAGACGTAATGTTTATGCTAGTGGCTATACTTCTCCTAGTATTTTTCTTTCAGAAATAGATTCAGGATTAGTTGAAGCTTATGAAATTCGCTTTGGAAATAAAATCAAAATAGATTTATCAAGCATTTTCTCAACTGGAGCTAGTAGATATAGGGTTGGTATGTGTGTCTCTCATGAAGACTATGGGTATGGTAGGGTTGATGATGTGAAAGAAGAAGGCGGAGAGGTTGCAATCAATGTTCGGTTTATTGAAACTGGGCAAAGTAAGATATTCCTACCAGAATATACACATGGGCTTAAAATAGTTCCAAATGTCATGCTTAAAGAAATGGAAGATGACTATTGATATCTTTAATAAGCCATTCTAGTTTATAAATCTCTAAACGTTTTTTAATTATTCTCCATAATAAGCTCTTTTTATTTTTTAAGTCTATTTATGTCTCCTAAAATGAGATCTAACCTTTCAAATAAAAAATTAGAAAATTGATAAAAACATAGACCTGTATAGTTGACAATTGTCTATTTTATGGTAAGATTATGCCGAGTTGTGGTAAATAGTTGGTAAATGTAGGAAAAAGTGGTAATATGCTTACAGGAGAATATAAAACTACAGTTGATGAGAAAGGACGCTTGATGTTCCCCTCAAAGTTGCGAACTGAGTTATCGGTTTCGCTCCTCGTTGTGACGAGAGGGATTGATGGGTGTCTTTGGATGTTTCCTCCTGAGCGTTGGCAAGCTTTTTATGAGGCAATGTCTAAAAAAGCGTCACTTTTTGATGAACATTCAAGGTCTTTATTGAGACGTTTAATTGCTCCAGCTCAAGAGGTGAGTTTGGATAAAGTAGGGCGACTTGCAGTTCCTCAAAGTTTGAGAGAATATGCAGGTTTGAAAGGGGATTGTCGAATATTATATATGCAAAGTATTTTTGAGTTATGGGATGGAGAAAGATATGAGAAGTATCTCAATGATACTGAGGCAAGTGTTAAACTGGATTTAGAAAGTTTAAAAGATATTGATTTTTAGGTTGTTTATGGAAAGCTTTCATAAATCAGTTTTAGTGAATGAGTGTCTTAATACTATGTTATCTTCTGATGATGAAGAAAAACTATTGGTTGATGGAACCTTGGGAGAAGGAGGGCATACTAAAGCTTTTTTGATGGCGTCTCCTAAGTTGAAGGTAATAGGTGTTGACGCAGATTCAGAAATACAAGAAGTTGCAAAGGTTAGGTTAGCGTCTTTTAAAGATAGGGTAGAGTTTTATTCACTTTGGTCTGATGAGTTTTTTGAAAATTATCCTCCTTCAAAAAACAAACCAGATTTGATATTGCTAGATTTAGGAATTTCAATGTATCACTATATCGCTTCTAAAAAAGGTTTTTCTTTTAATGAAGAGAAATCACTTGATATGAGACTTTCACCTTCATTAGATGTTAGTGCTAAGGATATTGTTAATAATTATTCTGAAGAGGAAATTGCTAGAATATTAAAAGATTATGGAGAAGAAAAGTATTTTAAGAAAATTGCAAAAAGGATTATAGAAATGAGGGAACTTAAAATGATTGAGAGTGCAAAGGAATTAGCGGAGCTAATTTTTGACTGCGTGCCTCATTCTTATAAACACCTTGCTATTCATCCTGCAACCAAAACTTTTCAGGCTTTGCGTATAGAAGTGAATCATGAGCTTGATAGACTTCCACGTCTTTTGCGTCTTGCTTTTGAGACTCTTAGTGTTAATGGAAGACTAGGAGTGATAACGTTTCATTCTTTAGAAGATAGAATTGTGAAAAGATATTTTAGAGAACTCAGTTCTTCCTGTACTTGTCCGCCTAATTTTCCTGTTTGTCGGTGTGGTGGTGTTGCAAGGGGAATACTTATAAATAAAAAGGCTATAAAGCCTACAGAAGAGGAAGTAGAGGATAATCATGCGGCTCGAAGTGCAAAACTTAGAGTTATACAAAAGATAAGGAATTAATGATATGAGAAATATTATGGGAGTGTTTTTAACAGTTGGAATTTCTCTTTTTTTATTTTTATGTGTTTGGCAATCTGCAAGATGTATAAGGGTAGAAAGAGCTATTCAAGACTATGACAAAGAACAATATAGATTAATAGAAGAAAACAAACGAAAGATTTCTGCTATCTCTATTCTTTTGCGAAATGAAAGAATAGAAAAGATTGCCAAACAAACTTTTAATATGCGAAAAGCTGATTCTAGTGAAATTCTTAGGGTTGAAGTTGAAAAACATTCAGCTGAAAGTAGTGAGTGAGGGAATGTCTCATTGTGGGAGAAAATTTAGGCTATGAATGAATTTAGGTGTGGGAAAACAACTCAAGACTCTTTAATGAATGTATCAGAATTGCTTAAAGCTACCAAAGGTGTGAAGTTATTTGGTAGCGATGATAGCTTTTTTTCAAGTATTTCTATAGATAGTCGTAGTGCAGAACCTTTCTCTCTCTTTGTTCCTTTGCGAGGAAAGAATCTTGATGGGCATAAGTTTATAGAAGAAGCAATAAAAAAAGGTGCAGTTGTAGTCTTAGTTGACTCTCTATATTCTAGGGAAGAAAAAACAGAACTTAAAAGACTTTCTAAAACCTATGATATTTCTTTTATTGAAGTGGAAGATACTCTCAAAGCTTTGCAAAATGCTAGTCACTTTTATCTAAATAAGATGAGCCTAAAACTCAAAATTGGAATTACAGGTTCTTCAGGAAAAACCACAGTTAAGGAAATGATTGGTTCTTTGTTTTCACAAAAATATAATACATTTGTTAGTTATGGAAACTTGAACTCAGAAACAGGTTTACCCCTTTCTATATTCATGCTTAAATCTTGCCATGAGGTTGGTGTTTTTGAAATGGGAATGAATAGAAAAGGAGAAATAAAAGAACTAGCAAATATCTTAAATCCTGATGTTGCAATTATTACTAATATAGGTACTGCTCATATTGGTATGCTAGGGAGCAAAGATGCTATTGCATTAGAAAAGAAAGAAATATTTTCTAATTTCACTCAAAATTCTGTTGGTTTTATTCCTGATTGTAGTTTTAGTGAACTCTTAAAAGACGTTAAAAAAGGAAAAATGATAGTTTATGGAGCTACACACTTAAAAGGATTTGAAGGAAGTGAGTCAATAGGTCTTTTTGGAAGTTCCATAAGATATGAAGGGGAAGATATTAAAGTTAATTTACCTGGTGAGCATAATGTGAAAAATGCAATTCTTACGATTACTGTGGGGCAGTATTTTGACTTTAATAAAGAAGAAATAAAGAAAGCTTTAGAAAAAGTGAAAGCTAGTTTTGGACGTTCTGAAGTGAAAGCAGGTTTCGTTACATATCTTTTTGATTGTTATAACGCAAATCCTGAATCTATGAAAGAAGCAATTAGTTTTTCTAACTCTTTACCTTGGAATGGAAAGAAAGTTGCTGTTCTTGGTTCTATGCTTGAGTTAGGGAAGAAAAGTATAGAAGAACACAGTGATATTTGTGAAAAAGCTTTGCATTCAAATTTTGATGTGGTGTATTTTTTTGGTGATGAAATGATATTAGGGCTAGAAAGTTATTTGAATAAACAAAAAATAAATAAGGAAGAACTACAAAATGTCTTTGAAAAGAAGGTTTTTTTATTTAAGAATGAGGAATTTGATTTATTAAAAAATGCCGTTTCTTCTAATATTCAAAAGGGTGATTTTGTGCTTCTAAAGGCTTCAAGGGGGCTTGCTCTTGAAAGATTAGAAGATGTCTTATCAAGGTGTGAATAAGGAGTTTAGAAAGTGGCTTTTGGTAATGCTTCTATATTGGCAGAAAAAAATATTAATAGACAACGCTATAATTTAGTTTTCTTACTATTAGTCATTACGATGTTCGGCGTAGGTTTTACAACTCTTTATTCTGCTTCTATTCATTATGGAAGCCTTCTTTTCGGAGAACCTCTATATTTTGTTTTGAATCAGGCAAAACATTTTGTTTTCGCACTTATTGTGATGTCTTTGTTTGCTTTTGTCGATTTTAGAATTATTAGACGTTTGCTACCATTTGGCATGTTGATTTCTTTAATTTTATGTTTAATGACATTTATTCCGTTTCTCTCAAAAGAGAGTCATGGTGCTGTAAGATGGGTGAACATTGCGGGAAAGTTTATGTTTCAACCCTCAGAGTTTGTAAAGCTTGTTATGATTATCTTTATTGCAAACTTTTTTGCTAAAAATGGTGGTAAATTTGATAAGCCATTTCTTTCTATATTGATGCCGTTTTTTGTTGTTGCATTGTTTGTTTTGCTTATTTATTTTGAAAATGATTTTTCTTCTTCGTTTTTCATTTTGTTTTTGTCGTTGATGATGTTTTTCATTGTTGGAGTTCCTATTCTTTGGTTTTTTAAAGGTTTTGTTGTTATTATTCCTATACTAATCTTAATGATTTTGACAAAAGATTATAGAATTGAACGCATTTTGGCTTTTATTGATCCTACGAGGGAACCACTTAAATCAACATATCAAATTCAAGGAGCTCTTAATGCTCTTGCAAGTGGTGGTTTTTGGGGACGAGGTTTAGGAGAAGGAATTAAAAAGATTGGAAGTGTGCCTTATATTTATTCAGATTTTGTTTTTGTGGTTTGGGCTGAGGAAATGGGCTTTATTGGAGTGATTTTTTATATCTTTTTGTTGGCTTCGTTTGCGTTTGTAGGTTATAAAATTGCTTTAACATGTAAGGATTCCTTTGCTTCTTATGTAGCGTTTGGAGGAGTGAGTGCCATTGTTTTTCAGTCTCTTTTAAATTGTGCAGTTGTTTGTAAGCTTGCTCCAACTACAGGTATATCTTTGCCATTTTTTTCTGCAGGTGGTTCTTCTTTGGTGGTGACATTTGCCATTTGTGGATTAATTATAAATGCTTCAGGAGTTTCATCAAAATACGGAGGGTCAAGAAATGAGTGATATATCTTATGTTTTTGATGTGCAAAAAACATATAGCAAGACTTTTCAACCAGTTGAATCTTTTAGATTTCGTATTTTGAAAGGCTTGTTGTTTCTCATAATTTTTGCATTGATTTTTGAGCTTATTTTTTATTTTATCATTTTGCCTAGCACTTCTAATGCTAGAATAATGTTGAACCTAAATAGTTCATCTATTACAGAAAGAGAAGTTGTGGGCATGATGGCTTTAGAAAAGGATATTAGATGGATTAATATTGATGCATCTGAAATAGAAGAACGTCTCATGAGGCAACCTATTATTGAAAGTGCAACTGTTACTAAAAAGTTTCCTGATAAGTTATTGGTTGATGTAATAGAAAGGAAACCAGTTGCAATTTCATTTGCTAATATTTCTGGTGAAACAGTTCCTTTAGAGATAGATAAGGAAGGATTTATTTTTAGAATTGGATGGAATGAAAAAATTCCACTATTAACCATTGTTTCAGGTTTAAACTTCCAAAACCCAAAGGTAGGCATGAAACTAAGTTATAAATTAGCTTCTTTGTTTAGTAGACTAGATGTTATTTCTAAGACGAATCCTGTTCTGTTAAGTGGTATTTCAGAAATTAAAATTCGTGAAAAGAAATTTGGTGATTATGATTTGATAATGTATCCCATTAATACAAAGGTAAAAGTATTTACAAATAAAGATTTCGATGATAAAACATTGAATAGAATGATGTTAGTTTTAGATGTTATTCATGGTGAGAAAGTAGCAAGAGAACTTGAATACATCGATATTAGGGGTACTAATGTTGTTTATAAATGGAAGGAGCTAGAAAATGAGTGATGTAGTATGTGCCATTGATATTGGAACTGCTAATGTTCGCATAATTATTGCTCAAAGATTAGAAAATGGAAAGTTCCAAGTTGTGGGCGTGGGATCTGCTCCTTCTTTAGGCTTAAAAAAAGGTTCTGTGGTTAATATAGAAAATACAGTTCAGGCTATAAATCAGGCATTAGAAGTTGCTGAGGGAATGTCCGGTTTTGAAGTGAATACTTGCTATGTGGGCTTAGGTGGGGTGCATATTGAAGGCATGAATTCAAAAGGAGTATATCCAATATCAGACAAAGGTGGGGGAAACACCGAAATAGGTTATGATGATATAAATGCTGTAATCAATTCTGCAAAGGCTATAGTTATCCCTTTGGATAGGAAGGTGATTAAGGTTATTCCACAGTCTTATACTGTGGATAAGCAAACTGGCATTAAAGATCCTCACAATATGATAGGAGTTCGCCTAGAGGCAGAAGCTCATATTATAACGGCGTCTGTGACTGCAATTCAAAATACAATTAAATGTGTCACAAGGGCAGGCTTGCAAGTGGAAAAGGCTATGTATAATGGTTTGAGTGCAGTTAGAGCTGTTATGACAGATGAAGAAATTGAAGCAGGTTCTCTTTTGATTGATATAGGCTCTGGAGTGATTGATGTAGTTCTTATGCACGGAGGAGCTCCTTCTCTAATAACTGTTTTACCAGTTGGTGGAGACAACGTTACTAATGACTTGGCTGTTGTAGAAAAAATTTCGTTTGATGTTGCAGAAAATATTAAGTTGACTAAGGGTTTTTGCTGGAAAGGTTTGCTTAGAGACGACAATTCTGATATTTTATTACCAGGTGTTGGTGGAAGAGCTCCAATAAGAATTACACGTAATAGAATGTGTGAAATTTTTCAAGTGAGAATGCAAGAAATTTTTTATATAATCAAGCAACGAATAGAAAATGTTGTTAAGGTAAAACCTCTAGGTGGAAACATAGTTATTACAGGTGGTGGTTCATTATTGCAAGGCGTTGTGGAATTAGCTAGCGAGGTATTTGAAACCTCAGCTGTTCGCATAGGAGTGCCTGGGCTTTTAGGAAATGTAAAAGGGGAGTATCAAGGACCTGAATTTGCTACTGTAATGGGATTGGTTGCTGAAGCTACTGACTTAGATGATTATTCTGAAGGGAAAGTAAAAAAATCTTCAGGAGTCTCAGTCTTTAGTAAGGTAAAGAATGTTTTTAAGAATTTATTTTAATTTTATTTACACTTATTTAAGGGGATAAGGGGGAGCTTTATGAAAATTAAGTGTTTGCAGGAAAATGGTATACCAGCTGTGCTAAAAGTGATTGGTGTTGGTGGTGGTGGTGGAAATGCAGTTAATCGGATGATTGAGTGTGATATTAAAGGGGTTGAGTTTATTGCACTTAATACGGATGCTCAAACTTTGAATATTCGTTCTAAAGCTCCGATTAAGATTTATATTGGTGAAGATGGACAAGGAGCTGGTGGAGATCCTGCAAGAGGAGAAGAAGCTGCTAATAATGATGAAGCAAAAATTAAAGAGGTGATTCAAGGTGCTAATTTACTCTTTATTACTGCAGGTATGGGAGGTGGAACAGGAACAGGAGCTGCTCCTGTTGTTGCAAGGATTGCAAAAGAACTTGGGATTTTAACTGTCGCAGTGGTAACAAAGCCTTTCCGATATGAAGGTGGGGCTAGGATGAGAATTGCTGAGGAGGGAATTAAAAAATTAAGAGAACAAGTAGATTCTTACATGGTTATAGAAAATCAAAAGTTAATGGAAGCAGATGATGACGATGATAGGAGCGTTTTTGATGACTTTGTAAAAGTTGATGATATTTTACGTCAAGCAATACAAGGAATAATAGATGTCATTTGTAATACAGGGTATATGCACGTTGACTTTGCTGATATCAAGTCATGTTTAAAAGAAAAGGGTAGAGTTCATATGGCAACAGGGCGTGCAGAAGGAGCTAATGCTATGGTTGTTGCTACAACTTCAGCTCTTTCAAATGTTCTTTTGGAAACTTCTGGTATTGATGGAGCTAAAAGTGTTTTAATTAACATTAGAGGATCTAGTAAGAATCTAAAAACTAAGCAATTAGAATCGATAGAAGCTTTAGTGACGCAAAATGTGGATAGTGGAGCAAGGATATTTGCTGGTCTTGATAACACTGATGAAATAGGAGAGGAAGTTTGTGTGACTTTGATTGCTACAGGTTTTTCTGATGAAGTAGCAGAAAAAAATGAAGTTGTAGAGGCTGTAGCACCAATTATTGAGAGCAAAAGTGAAAAAGTATTACCTCCTAAACCTATTGAAACAAAACCTGTTGAGGTAAAGGAAGAAGAAACTCCACTTAATGGAGAGTTTATATCTGGAAATGAATGGGGTAAAATGTTTAAAGGTAAACAGCCACAATTATCTGGTCTTAATGCACGTAATTCAAGAGTTCCTTATGAACAAGCTATGGAAAATAAAGTTGGAGATTTTGATTTTAGAGATTCTTCATTGCCTAGTGATAGCGAGCTTGAATTGCCTGCCTATTATAGGCATATTAAAAGATAGTTTATGTCTAATTATGAGCTAAAGTCTTTTTATGGTTATTTAATCTCTTCAGGGCAACATTCAAAGTTGTCTGCTACAACATACTTGTATGTTGTCCGTAAGTTTAAGGATTTCTTGAAAGATAAGGAGCTTAAAGACACAGAAGAGAAAGATTGCATTGATTTTTTTAATGCAAAAGCTACAGAAGGGCAGACAGGAAAGACTATAGCTAAGGATATGGCTGCACTCAACTCTTTTTTTACTTTTATGATTTTAGAAGGTGATATGTCTTATAATCCAATGGCAAATCTTGATAGACCTCGTAGAGAAAAAACTTTGCCTGATGTGTTGGATTTGGAAGAGATTAATCTTTTATTAAATGCTATACCAGAAGATAGCCCAAATAACATGAGAGATAGGGCTATGTTTGAGCTTATGTATTCTGCAGGTCTTAGGGTGAGTGAGGTTGTGTCTCTTAAATTAGAAGATTTATTTCTTGAAAAGAATTTACTCAAAGTTACTGGTAAGGGGAGCAAAGATCGTATTGTTCCATTTGGAGATGTGGCAAAAGAAAAATTAAAAGCATATATTAATGAAGAAAGAGGTAAGTTATTGAGTCGTAAATATTCTCAAAATACTGAAACTTCGGGAGCAGTTTTTTTGAATAGATTTGGGAATGCTATAGGCAGAAAAGGTATCTGGAAAAGAATGAAGGAGCTTTCTGCTACTGTGGGAGTTAATAGCAAGCTACATACATTGCGTCATTCTTATGCCACACATTTATTAAAAGGTGGGGCAGATCTTAGATCTGTTCAGTGTTTGTTAGGACATTCTAGTATTACAACGACACAAGTTTATACTCATGTTAGTAATGAAGATTTAAGGAAAACACATAATAGGTATTTAGAAGAAGATTATTAAATTATTTTTTGGGAGATAAGGTGAAAATTAAGGTATTATTTTTTATATGTTCTTTAGTTTTGTTTACATCGTGCAATAGTAGACGGTTTATACAGAGGGTTCAAGAATATGAAGAAGGGGTTAGTAATCCGACCTCAGAAGCTGAATTAAAAGATGCAATCAAAAAGTATTTAAAACGTATTGATGATATAATGGTGGCAAGCGAAAGAGTAGGAACATGGTATAAGATGCTTGGAACCAGATATTTAGACAAAAAGATGTATAAAAATGCTTTAGAATGTTTTCAAAAAGCTGTTGAGTTTTATCCTGAAAACCAGAATTTATACTATAGAGTTGGACTTTGTGCTGCTTTTATGGCTAAAAACTCTCTCGATTTTGAAGATGATGGTTTAGAAGACAGGTATTATAAGCTTGCAGTTAAGGCGTATAAGAGAGCAATTGATTTAGACCCTAACTACACTAAGGCAATGTATGCACTTTCTGTTTTGTATGTTTTTGAATTGGGTACACCACAAGAGGCTATTCCCTTGCTTGAGAAATCTATAGATGGAAAAATGAAACCTATTGATGAGCTTTTCTTGCTTGGAAGAGCTTACTTAATGGTTGGAGAGAATGAAAAGGCTATAGCTAGTTTTCAGCGTATTGTTGATATAAGTGGAAGTGAAGCACAAAGGAAGCAAGCAAAGGAGAATATAGACATCATTTTGATGAATTCTAATAAAAAATAGTTATGGATAGGTCTTTAGTACTAGCTTTGTCGTATTGTGATTTTTTGAAAACTGATGAAAAGCTATCTTTGCTTAAATCTTTTTCTTCCCTTAAGGAATTTACCTCATCTTCTATTGTTGACATTTCTATTTCCATAAATAGGAGATTGAATACAAAGTTTGATATAGCTAGTCTTGAAGGCATTGTGGAAAAGGCAGTAAACGTTCTTAAATTTTATAAAATCAAAATGATTATGATAGAAGATGAAGATTTTCCTTACCCGCTTAAAGAGATTCCAGACCCTCCATTTTCAATTTTTGTTAGGGGTGAATTGCCTGAGTGTGGCTTTAATATGCTTTCTATTGTTGGAACTCGCTATCCAACAGGCGAAGGAATTAAGATGGCGTTAAAACTAGGGGCAGAATGTGCTTCTCTTTCTTTGCCTCTTGTATCTGGCTTGGCACGTGGTATTGACTCTTTCTCACAACGTGGATGTGTTGAAGCAGGTGGTGTTTCTATAGGAGTTTTAGCTTGTGGTGTGGAGAGAGTGTATCCAAAAACCAATGCTAGATTAGCGAGTAAGATTATTTCAGGTCATGGGTGTATATTGAGTGAATATCCTCCATTTACAGAGCCTCTTAAATTTAGATTTCCTCAAAGGAATAGAATTATATCTGGTCTTTCAAAGTCAGTTTTGGTTTTGGAAGCTCCTAAAAAATCTGGAGCTTTGATTACTGCTGATTTTGGTTTGGAGCAGGGAAGGGACATCTTTGTTTGTAAGGATATTTTGCATTCTCGAAAAAATGAAGGTGCTTTAGGTTTATATGAAGATGGAGCTACTGCAATATCTTCTATTAGTGAAATTATTTCAGAATAAAATGGATTTTTGGTGTTTTTATGGCTAGTGTTAAGAAAAATGAAAAGGAAAAAAAATCTCTTTTAATTGTTGAGTCTCCAGCGAAAGCGAAGACTATAGAAAGATATTTGGGAAAATCATATCTAGTTAAGGCTTCTATGGGTCATTTGATGGATTTACCAAAATCAAGACTTGGAATTGATGTAGAAAGTGATTTTGCACCTGAATATATAACTGTAAGAGGAAGAGCAAAGTTATTAAAAGAATTGAAAAATGATGCAAAGATGGCTAAAAATATCTATCTTGCAAGTGATAATGATAGGGAAGGAGAGGCTATTGCATGGCACTTAAAAACAATTTTTCAAGAGGCATGCAAAGCACCTATTTTTCGTATTGTGTTTAATGAAATAACTCCTCAAGCTATAAAAGATGCTGTAAAGTTTCCTAAAGACATAGATGAAGATAAGGTAAACGCACAAAAGGCTAGAAGGGTGCTAGATCGTCTTGTAGGTTATAACTTATCTCCTATTCTTTGGGCAAAAGTGAAAAATGGACTTTCTGCAGGACGTGTTCAATCTGTGGCTTTGCGTCTTATTTGTGAACGTGAAGAAGAAGTACAACGTTTTGTTCCTGAGCAATATTTTAGTCTTGAAGGAGAGTTCAAAAAAGGTAGAACAAAATTTAATGCAAAATTGGAGCGGTATAAAGGAAAGGAGATAGATAGTAAAAATAAAGAAGAATTTTCTAAGATAATGGAATTAATCAAAGGTAGTAATGGTGTTGTTGTTGCAAAAAAAGATACAATAAAATCTATTAAAGCAAAACCTCCTTTTATTACCTCTACATTACAACAGGTGGCTGCAAATAGACTTAGCTTTACATCAAAAAAGACAATGCAATTGGCTCAACAGTTGTATGAAGGTATCTCTGTAGGCTCAAAACATGTGGGACTCATTACTTACATGAGAACTGATTCAGTTCGTATTTCTTCTTTAGCATTGGATAGTGCTAGAAAATGGATTAGTGAGAATTATCCTGAGAGTTTGCCAGATAAAGCTCAAATTTATGCAGTAGGGGAATCTTCTCAAGATGCACATGAATGTATTCGTCCAACTTTTATGGAGTATACTCCATCATATCTTGAAAAATATCTTTCAAAAGAACAATTTAAGCTTTATTCTATTATTTGGGAACGTTTTATTGCTTCACAAATGAAAAATGCAAAAACTATCACTTCTACATATGATATTGATGTAAAAGATGCTATTTTTAAGGCTTCGACTACTAAGTTTATTGAAAAAGGTTTTTATTCAGTCACTAATTTGCTTATTTCAAAAGATGATAAGGCGATTTCTACTCTTGATCTGAATTTGAAAGATGAAGTTGAGATGATTAATATTGAAGTTTTAAACCATTTTACTCAAGGTCCTAGTAGATATACAGAGGCTACAATAGTGAAAGCTTTGGAAGAAAAGCGAATTGGCAGACCTTCAACTTATGCTCCTATCATTTCTGTTTTACTAGATAGATTTTATGTAACTCGCACTAATAAGCAATTAGTTCCAACTCAATTGGGAAAGGTTATAAATAATTTATTGGTAGCAAACTTTTCAGATATCATAGATGTTAATTTTACTGCTGATATGGAAAAGAAACTTGATGAAGTTGAAGAAGATAAGATTGATTGGATTAATGTTATTCGACCCTTTTATTCATCTTTTTCTAAAGAATTAGAGAATGCAATGGAAAAAGTTTCTAGTGTTAAAGGAAAATTGGATGAAACTACAGATGTTGTGTGTGACAAATGTGGAAAAAAAATGATTAAAAGGCTAGGAAGGTTTGGGTATTTTTTAGCATGTTCTGGTTTTCCTGAGTGCAAAAATACTAAATCTGTTCCATTGGCAAAGTGTCCTGTTGAAGGTTGTGGTGGAGATATTGTTGCAAGAAAAGGAAGTGGAAAGAAAAAAACTAGAGAGTTTTATGGTTGTTCAAACTTTCCTAAGTGTAATTTTATTTCGTATTTTAAGCCAACTGATTCTTTTTGTCCTAAATGTGGATGGTTTCTTGTTGAAAAGTATGATAAAGGTCATGGTTCATATCATGCTTGCATAAATCCAAAATGTGATTATTTACATACAGTTGTTAAAGGTATTGAAGATGGAGAGATGAAGTAAAGTTTATGAATACTCTTTTTGATGAATATTTAACGTATTTAAAAGGTGTTAAACATTTTAGTTTGAATACTATAGAGGCATATAAAAACGATTTAAGTATTTTTGAGGCTTGGATAGAAGAAACAGAACTAGATTTTTATAAGCTAACAACTCCCGATATTATGATGTTTGTTGGAGAGATGGCTAATAGGAATCTTTGTGCTAGTTATATTAATAGAATGCTTTCTACGATAAGAGGATTTTATAAATATGCAATTAGAGAAAAAAAACTAGATGTAAATCCAACAATTGGAATTAAAAATCTTAAAACACATCATAAAATTAGAAGCTTTTTATTTCCAAACGAGATGAAATCTTTGTGTAAACTACCTGGAGAGACTGAGATTTTATGGATGGCTAGAGATATTGCTCTTTTTTCATGCTTATACTCAACAGGAACTAGAGCTTCAGAGCTACTTTCATTAGATATGGATGATATTAATTCTAGCCTCACAGTTGCTGTTGTGATGGGAAAAGGTAAGAAAGAAAGGGAAGTTTTTTTTACTGAGTTTGCAAAAAAATCATTGCAAAATTATTTTGTAGAAAGAGAAGTGTTGATTAAAAAGCAAAAGAATAAAATAGAAAAAGGAGAAGATCCTGTTTTTTTGAATATGAGAGGTTCTCGTCTATCAATATGGGGGCTAAATTATATCATTAAAAGATATATAAAATTTTGTCCTAATATAAAAAACTTGTCAGCACATTCTTTTAGGCATAGTTTTGCTACTACTTTGATAAGTAGAGGTGCTGATATAAGAATCGTGCAAGAACTTTTAGGTCATGAAAATATTTCTACAACACAAAATTATACGCATGTTACTACCGAAAATTTGCATGAGCTTTATAAAAAAGCACATCCACATTCTTAAGGATTTAAGTTTTTAACTTTTGGAGGTATTATGGACTATAAGAAGATAAGAAGTACTACTGTTATGGCAATAAAAAAAGATGGAAAGATTGCAATGGCAGGAGATGGGCAGGTAACACTTGGAGAGACTGTTATGAAAGGAAACGCAAAAAAAGTGAGACGTCTCTATGATGGTAAAGTTCTTGCAGGATTTGCTGGAGCTACTG
>CAUUAF010000011.1:0-26045 GCA_963543085.1 uncultured Treponema sp.
CTAAAATTTATACTGGGACTTTTCATAAAAGTAAAAAAATGTTAGACTTATCCCAGTTTTATTTCTAAAAAGCTTTAGTTTTTAGATGTTGTGAGGTGAGATAAAATGGCATATAAGTTGAAGGGAGCCAAATTCGAAACGTTGGAAGATTTAGTAGATGCATTGTTTCCTCTTTTCGGTGAAGGCAGATCACTAGAGGAATTTAGAAAATATGCAGAGGAAAACGCTGAAAAAAGTTAGTTTTGATAAGGGAGCGTGAGGTGAGGCGTGTTGCTCACCTTACACTTCAATTTGTTCCTAATAAAGAAGTTTCATAAATCATATCTTCACTTAATAGTTCACGTCTGGCATGTTTGAATTTTTGCTTAGTTTCAAGTTAGAGGTTTCGGCTGGTTCTTCCACGAGAACCAGCTACAAACACCTATAAAAGCTCCACGGGTTTTTCTTCTGGTTCTTTCTTTTTCCTTGTAGTTGTTGCAGAATTGATATCGTCTTGTCCTGTTGCTTTAACAGATTTAGTTTGCTCTTTTTCTTTATTATCATCTGTATTTACAAAACTAGAAACATATGGGCGACCAGGAAACAGCTTTTCTCTCAATTTCTTTTCGATATTCACTGTTATATCCAAGTTCTTTTCCAAGAACTCAACAGCATTATTTTTGCCTTGTCCAATTTTGTCGTTTTCGAAGGCATACCACGAACCACTTTTTTCTATAACATCATACTTTACAGCACAATCGAGTAGGCTACCAAAAGCTGAGATACCCTTACCAAAAAGAATTTCTAATTCTGCTTTTCTAAAAGGTGGAGCCATCTTATTTTTAACAACTTTCACTTTAACCTTGTTGCCCCATGCTTCGTCATCTCCCTTGCTTAATGTTTCAATTTTTCTTACATCAAGTCTAACAGAAGCGTAAAATTTTAAGGCATTACCACCAGTTGTTGTCTCTGGGCTACCAAACATAACACCTATTTTCATTCTAATTTGGTTGATAAAAATAATTATACAGTTTGATTTACTTATTATTGAAGTGAGTTTTCTCAATGCTTGGCTCATAAGACGAGCTTGTAAGCCCATGTGAGATTCCCCCATAAGTCCATCTATTTCAGCACGAGGTGTTAAAGCTGCTACGGAGTCAACTACAATAATATCCACAGCACCAGATCGAACTAAGCTTTCAGCTATTTCCAAAGCCTGCTCTCCAGCGTCTGGTTGAGAAACCCAAAGCTCATCAATGTTTACACCAAGAGCCTTTGCATATTGAGGATCAAGGGCATGTTCTGCATCGATAAAAGCAGCAATGCCTCCCATTTTTTGAGACTCTGCCACAGCATGTAGAGCAAGAGTTGTCTTTCCTGAAGATTCAGGTCCAAATATTTCTATAATACGTCCCTTTGGATATCCTCCTACTCCTAATGCTTCATCTAACAATATGCTTCCAGAAGGAATTACTTCAACATTGCCAACAGCTGGATTGTCTCCCAACTTCATTAGAGAGCCTTTGCCAAATTGTTTTTCAATTTGCAACCTTGCTACCTCTAAAGCTTTAACCTTATCATTTTCTTGATTACCTAAAAGGCTATCTTCATCATCTCTTGCTTTCACTTTTTATTTACTCCTTAAAATATTTTCTATATATATTGATTATTGAATTCTTTGTCTAACTATTGCCTCATAGTTTAAATAAGTAGTTTTACCAACCACCTGAAGCTCCTCCACCGCCAAAACTTCCTCCATTGCCCGAAAAATTGTCTCTATCATCTGAAGAGAAGCCTCCAAAGTTATTACCTCCAAAGAAATCACCCAAAGTGGAATTAAAAGGGGAGCAGTTTGTGCTGTTTCTATGCTTCCTGTATTTTTTATCATATCCAAAAAAACTAGAAAAGAAAAAGAATGGCCAAAAGAAATTTCCCATTCTTCTCCCCATAAATATGTATAGGATAGCAAGGAGAATCCATGTTGACCTAGACCATTTAAATGAAAAATCTTCTTCATTTTCTTCAATATGCTTTTCATCATTTAAAGGTTTTATAAGGTTTTCATCTTTTAGTGCATAGTTTGCAATTTCATATAGTCCTTTGCTAATACCTTCGTAGTAATCCCCTTGTTTGAAATGCACTGCAATAACCTTATTTATGATATTATTACACACTGAATCAGTTAAATCTTTTTCAAGTCCATAACCTACTTCAATACGAATTTTTCTATCCGCTTTCGAAATGATTAAAATAACACCAGAGTTTTCTTTTGCATCCCCTAGTTTCCATTTTTCTGCTACTCTAATTGAGTAGTCTTCTATAGAATTTCCTTCAAGACTATTTATAGTAAGAACAGCTATTTGAACTTTTGAAGAGTTGTTTATGTCATGCAAAAAACTTTTAAGCTTTTCTTTTTCGCTGGTTTTAAGAAGCCCAGCATAATCGTTTACATAACCATTAAGGTGAGGCACATCAAGAGCAAAAAGAAAAAATGATGAAAATATAAGAAAAATAGTAAGAAAAATTGTTTTCTTTTTCATACAAGTAGAACCTTAGAATTTAATCTTAGGAGCTGATAAAGCTTGCTCGTCTGCTTTGAAATATGGTTTTTGTGAAAAGCCACACATATTTGCAATTATTGAAGCTGGAAAAAGCCTTATGCTTGTATTGTAGTTACTACAAACATCATTATAGCGTTTTCTTTCAACAGTGATACGATTTTCTGTTCCTTCAAGCTGACTTTGTAAGTTAATAAAGTTTTCATTGGCTTTTAATTCAGGGTAAGCTTCGCTTATTGCAATAAGGCGTTGCAAAGAGGAACTCAATTCACTTTGTGCTTTTTGAAACTTTTCAAAATTTTCAGGATTGTTTAGAACATCTTCAGAAATATTGATCACTCCACCAGCTTTACTTCTTGCTTCAACAACCTTTGTAAAAACTTCTTCTTCATGCTTGGCATAACCTTTTACAACTTCAACCAAGTTTGGAATTAAATCTAATCTTCTTTGATACACATTTTCCACTTGAGACCAAGCAACTTTCACTTCTTCTTCCATACGTACAAATTTATTGTAGTTGCCTATAAAAAAACTATAAAGACTGAATAAACATACTCCCACAACAGCTAACACAATTAAAATAATTTTTGTGGTTTTTCCCATACTTACTACCCCTTAAATTGGAGTTG
Source organism: uncultured Treponema sp. (assembly GCA_963543085.1). GTDB lineage: Bacteria > Spirochaetota > Spirochaetia > Treponematales > Treponemataceae > Treponema_B. Next base: position 3,167 of record CAUUAF010000011.1, read on the forward strand.
AATATAGCACAAAATTACACTCTTATTAAAGGTAGTGGAAACATTGATTAATCAAAAACGATCTACTAGGTTAGTTTTTATTGATTTTTAATATAAAAAATAGTAATTAAACAATAAAGATGGTATAATACAGTTCTATGAAAAAAGAATTTTATGTGTTTGAGAACATTTTATCAAATTCTTTTAATTTCTATACTAAAATCAATCTTTATTCTACATTAAGAAATGTGAGCATAGTACATTAGCTAGTGTTATGGTTGTACATTAGCTAATGTACTGACCCCAAACCGCTCGACTTAGGGATAGCAAATCGAGCGATTTGCATATGCGAAGTCGAGCGATTTCAGACCCCTAGGTCGATCGGTTTGCACATGCAAGATTGTTAAGTTTTGCCCCCATAAATTGTAAATGTTGCACCCGTGTATATAACCGCGTTCCAACAAATTTCCTTATCAATTACAGGGGCTTTATCCAACAAAAGTTTTAATATTGATTTCTATTATTCCCACAAATAAAAAAATTGAAAACATGTTTTTATTAAAATTATTAGGTTGTTCGCTCTCTTGATAGCAAACAATTTCAAAAGTATAATTCACTTTATGGAAAAAACTAAAAGAGTCATCGAGCTTGAAACATTGATTAAAAAACATCAAGACCTCTATTATAATAAAACACCTGAACTTTCTGATGCAGATTTTGATCTTTTATGGGATGAATTAAGAAGATTAGATCCAAATAACTCCTTGTTTACAACTGTCCCAAAAGATGAGGGGGAAGGATTTAAAAAAGCTAGGCATATCATACCAATGGGAAGTCAAGAAAAGGCTGCAAATAACGAGGCTTTTTTGACTTGGACAACTAATCATAACTATGAAGCATATCTAGTGCAGTATAAACTTGATGGTGCAAGCCTTGAACTTCAATATGAAAATGCTCATCTTGTAAAAGCTGTTACAAGAGGGGATGGTGTAGTAGGGGATGATATCACAGTCAATGCAATTAAAATGCAAGGTGTGCTAAAAGAATTAAAAGCGATTGATGGTAAAAAAGCTTTTACTGGAGCTGTGCGTGGTGAAGTGATTATGCCAAAAGATATTTTTAATTCTATGTACCAAGATAAGGCAAATTGCAGAAACGCAGCTAACGGCATTATGAAGCGTAAAGATGGTGTGGGTTGTGAGTACTTAAAAGTTATTTCATATGATGCAGGAGTGGGTGAAGCTTTGGGAGAAAGCTATAGGCAATATTTTAATAATGAAATAGAAAAAATTGAATGGTTAAAGCATTCAGGCTTTTCTGTAGTTGAAACAAAAATATGTAAGATGGTATCTGATGTGATTAAGTGGAGAGAAGAGGTTTCAGAAAATCGTTCTAATCTTCCATTTGATATTGATGGGCTTGTAATTAAAAATATAGAAATAGATATTGAAGACTTAAAAAGGAGTCGTCCAGACAAACAGATTGCCTTTAAGTTTGATCTTGAAAAGGCAGTTTCTACCATACTAGATATTGAATGGAGTGAATCTGGAGCAACTTACACTCCTATTGCAATAATAGAGCCTGTGCAACTTGCTGGTACTAAAGTGAAACGTGCAAGCCTTGCAAATCCAAACGTTATTACCTCTTTAGGCTTAAAAATAGGGAGCCGTGTTATAGTTTCTAAGCGTGGTGAGATTATTCCGAAAATAGAATCTTTGTTAGAAAATCCACCTTCTAGTGTTTCAATAATATTTCCTAGTGAGTGTTCTTCTTGTGGAACTAAGTTGGTCAATGAAGGTTCCAGATTATTTTGCCCAAATCCTACGTGCAAAAAGGTAAAATTGCATAGAATTGAAAAATGGGTGAATGTGTTGGATCTAAAAGAAGTTGGAAAATTATTGTTGAAACGTTTATTTGATGAAGAAAAAGTTTTAACTATTAAAGATTTATACGCAATTACTGCTGAGACACTTTCGAGTATGGAAAGAATGGGGGAGCTTTCTAGTCAAAAAGTGTATGCTTCAATACATGCAAAAAAGGAGATTTCTTTGTCAGAATTTATTGCTGGTTTTGATATAGAAGATGTAGGACTTTTAATGGCAGAAAAAATTGTTTTAGCTGGTTTTAATACCTTGGAAAAACTTTTTTCTGCAACTAAAGAAGATATTGCAAATATAGAAGGTTGGGCAGAAAAAAGTGCCTCATCTTTTATTGAAGGCTTAACTTTTGTTAAAGCAGAAATGGAAGAACTTTTATCTAGTGGTTATATTTCAATTAAAATTACAGAAAAAAAAGAAGGTAAGCTTCAGGGCTTGAGTTTTTGTTTTACAGGTGAACTTGAAAAAATGAATCGCAAAGAAGCAGAAAAGTTAGTGAAAGAAGCAGATGGCATTGTTAAATCAAGTGTCACAAAAGACTTATCATATCTTGTAACCAATACACCTGACTCTGGTTCCAGCAAAAACAAGAAAGCTATTACAATTGGTTGCAAGATAATAACTGAGAATGAGTTTTATAAAATGCTAGAGAACTAGCCAGTGTTTTAAGTTAATTCAGCAATTTCAAGTAAGCGTGCGAAACTTGTCACTTTATGAAAAACTACTTCTTCATTTTTAAATATTTCTCTATATAGTTTTTCTGCACAACTTATTTTATTTTTTTCAATTTCTCTAAGTTGCATTGAGCTCATTGAGCCTTTTGTTTCTGCAATAAAGAACACATGTTTTACACTTCCTTTTTCAAAAACGATCGCCCAATCTGGATGATAATTTCCTACAGGTGTTGGAATGCAATATCCATTTTTTGGCATTTTTGCATAAGTGCAAACAATTTTACTTGAATCAAGTGATTCAGCAAATTGTTTTTCAACATTATTTTCGCTAGTACCATCTGTTAAAATATAGTTTTGTATTGCTTTTGTTGTCTTAAATATTTTTTCAGAATTATAATTTATTTTCTCACTCGTAAATATAGAAGAATCATAACAGCCTTCAAGCTGATTATAAGTGATGTTTTCAACGATTACTGTTGACTTTTGTTCCAAAATTAAAGCTATAACTTTTTCTATAAATTCGATTGGATTCTGATGATACATATAAAATTTATCAGCATTGATTCCTTTTAGAATTTCTACAGTGGTTTTTCTAGTGATTGATGTTCCTTTTGCTATTTTTCCTACGAGATCATATTTTATTGTATTTTTATATGTGTGTGTAATTTTTTTGTGTTTTGTTTCTGTGATATTAAACGCGTCACATATTTCTAAATCACCTTTGGTATAATATTCTTTTTGAATAGCCTTGGTAATTTTATACGTCAATTGTGAGACATAAAGCTCATTATTTATTGCTTTTATAGAATTCCTTATTAGTTCTTCACTATCAAAATTTACTGTATATGAATATTTATGATTGATAAGATTCCAAAGGGGTGTAAACTTTTCAAAGTTTTCTTTTTTTAATGCAAGAGGCATAATTTTGGGCTTATTAGCATTTTCAATAATTTTATCGATTGTAGTATTATTTCCTAAAGTATTTAGCATTTCTTTTTGTAAGCTAGTAGCAAAGTCTTGATAACTTTCGCTTGCAATTATAGTTAGAACATTTATATCATGCACTTCATCTCCAATAGCTTGCATATCTTGCCTTCTCATAGTTTTATCTACGCAAAGACGAAGTCCTCTTCCAATTTCTTGTCTCTTTGTAGTTTTGCTATCTGAATGTTTTAGTGTGCAAATCTGAAATACATTAGGATTATCCCAACCTTCACGCAAAGCAGAATGCGAAAATATAAAACGAGTGTCTTCATCAAAAGACATAAGTCGTCTTTTATTTTTTAGAATTAATTCATATGTTGAAATATCATCTTTGCTATCCCCTTTAGTGTTTTTTATCTTTCCTATTTTGTCAATACTAAAATATCCACGATGAGCTTTTGAAGAATCACTACAATGTTCTTTTAAATATTTTATATATTCACTATCTTCAATAGTCTCAAATTCCTGAGAATAGATAGTATTATATTCTTCTTCAAATATTTTTCCATATTCACCCAGTGTTTCCTTTCCATCTTTATAGCTACGATATTTTGCAACTTCGTCAATAAAAAAGAGAGAAAGTGTTTTTATTCCTTTCTTAAAATTTTCTTTTTCTTTTTCAAAATGTGACTTAATTGTTTCGTGTATTTGAATACGTCTCAAATCTATTTCTTCAACGTTTCCCTGTATTTCATTTATGCTTAATTCTTTGCCATTTAAAAAAGAAACTTTACCTGTAAAAGAATTTATACTTGTAATTATGTAACCCTTATATTGCTCCATTCCTCCTGACATTTTATAAATATCATTTTTATCTTTTGAAGAAACTATCATATAAACTCTCTTTACTCCTGAGTTAGTTTTCTTTTCAAATTCAATTCTAGCTTTTGGACCTTCAGGAGTTACAAATACATCATTCAAATATAAATAGCTATTTGCCCCTGATAGATTGGTCAGGGTAATCCCTTTAACTTCTATTTTTTTAACAAGTTTTTCTTTGTATGCATCCAATGCGTCAAGCTTATATACAAGATTGTGTTTTTTAGTGTGCGTTGCTGAATAGCCTAAAATAAAAAGAGGGTTAAATTTTTTGAGTGCATTTTGTGTTTTTTCACCACTCATTTTTTGAGGTTCGTCCATAATTATGATGGGACGATTCTGTGCTATTACATCTATTGGACGTTTGCTTTCAAATTCATCTCTTTGAGAATAAATAATTCGAGCTTGTTCTGTTTGCTTTCCTTCTTCTTTTAGTGATGTGTTGAATGCTTGAGTGTTTATAATCATTACAGTAATGTTTGCATTACTTGCAAAGTCTCCAATATTTTGAAGATTGCTAGATGAATAAACAAAGCATCTTATTTTTTTATGATACTCAGCATAAAAATAATTTTCGGTATCTTTTATGCTTGAATAAATTCCTTCTCTAATTGCAATTGAAGGAACTACAATTATAAATTTAAGATAACCATATTTTTTATTTAACTCAAATATTGTTTTTGTATAGACAAAGGTTTTGCCTGTACCTGTTTCCATTTCAATATCTAAGTGTGGGCAACCTATATCTTGAATAAGCTCTTTTGACTCATTTAGTCCGTTTTTATTTTGAACTGCTTGTATATTTTTTAATAAAGTGGAATAGTCAATTTTTAATTCAGTATTACTAAAACCTTCTCTATTAAATTTTAGTAAATCCGGCTTTGCAAAATCTAAGCTAAAACTATTTTTGTCTATATAAGGCTGTCCGTTAAAAACTTCTATTACGGAAGACACTGCATCTTCTTGATATTTTAATTCTTTGTATGTGTACCCATTCATTATAGAACCATCCTTTTAGTTTGCGGGCTATAGGTGAGAAATATTTGTTGAAAGTTTGTTGCCATGCTATCGTTTTCTATAGAAGAATCTCGCATTACAAAATATTCAGGTTGCATTTTAGCAATTTCTATAACAACATCATTACTGAGTTTTTCATCAAAACATGCTATAAGGTTTTCAACCTTATAAATTTTGTAGCCTTTTATATTAAGCTCTTTTATTTCACTTGATAGCAAAATGCCTAATTCCAACATAACTTGAAATAGTAAGTCTTCGCTTGTACGATCTTCTTTTATGTTGTCAATAAATGAGCTTAATGAGCCTTGGCTCATCTCATCTGGATTGTAATAAACATCTTTCATATTAGAAGAATCTAGCTTTAACACACGAAAGCCTAAATCTTCAGTGATTAGAGGATTTTCTTCTTTAATCTTAGCTCCTATCCTTCTTATTCTTTCTTTGCCAATTTCACAGATGTTTTTGTATCCAGCTTTAAAGCTTTCTGACGTTTTATCGCAGGGCTCAGGGAGCTGCACCATGATAAAACGTCGCTTACCTCCATCTTCTGCATTTAGCTTCATAACAGCATGAGCTGTTGTTGCAGAGCCTGAAAAGAAGTCTAAAATTATAGAATTCTTTGTTGAAGCTATTTCTAAAAACCTCATAATTAATTCTATTGGTTTTGGATATTCAAACGGCAAAAAATTAAATATTTCTTCTAGTAAATTTTTGCCTGAAATAGAAGTTTTTAGTCCAGAAAAAATACTACTTTGTATTGTTTCTTTTGAGTCTGTCTTAAATATCTTATATCTAGGGACTCCATCACCATTTTTTGAAAAATAAATTCGATTATCTTTTAATGCTTCTTTATATTCTTCTTTTGAAAGAGTCCAATTTCTTGTGTATTCAATTCCAGTCGGTGTTTTTATAGTGTAATACTTGCTTCCAGTAGTAGTTTTTATGTTTGTTCTCGAAATATTTCCTGAAAACCATTCACCTCTCTCATCATTATCAGGATTAGAAAAAGAATTTTCATTAAATTCAATTCTGTTTTTATATTTGGACAATTGAGTATCTGCATTTTTTCTACACATAATTATATATTCATGTTCTTTTCTAGTTGTGTATCCTGCTGTTTTTTCAAAAGTTGTTTCTGCTTTATCCACCAATGACCATATATTTGTTTCTACTAAATTCTCGCCAAATATTTCATTACAAACCTTAATTAAGTTGCTCACTTCATGATCATCAATGCTAATAAAAATAGCACCATCTTCCGAGAGTAAGTTTTTTGCTAGCTTTAGACGAGGATATATCATATTAAGCCAATCTGTGTGGAATCTACCTGACGTTTCTTTATTTTCTACTAGCATGTTTCCATCTTCATCATACTGCCCACTCATTCCTAAATACTCACATTCACTACTAACAAAATCGTCTTTATATATGAAGTCTCCACCAGTGTTATATGGTGGGTCAATATATATCATTTTCACTTTTCCAAGGTATGTTTCTTGTAGGAGTTTTAGAACATCAAGGTTATCACCTTCTATGTAAAGATTTTCACTATCCCATTTTCCTGCCTCTCCGTTTTTACCTATACTTTCTTCTTTGCAAGGTCTTAAAGTTGCATTGATGGGGCTATTAGCAAGAAGCACAGCCTTATTCTTTTCTGGCCATGTGAATTGATAACGCTCTTCTTTTTCAGAAATTATTTGAGTATTTATTTCTTGTTCAAGTATATCCTTGTCAATAGTTCTTTTTAGTTTTCCATTTTCATCAATATATTCAGTGAAAGCATTGGGGAATAACTCAACCAACTTATTAAAGTTTTCGTTTGCAAGATTTTTTGTTTGCATCTTCATCTTTTCCATACTGAGGCTTATCGGCTTTTGATGTTGTTTTATAGAACCATCCTTTTAGTTTGCGGGCTATAGGTGAGAAATATTTGTTGAAAGTTTGTTGCCATGCTATCGTTTTCTATAGAAGAATCTCGCATTACAAAATATTCAGGTTGCATTTTAGCAATTTCTATAACAACATCATTACTGAGTTTTTCATCAAAACATGCTATAAGGTTTTCAACCTTATAAATTTTGTAGCCTTTTATATTAAGCTCTTTTATTTCACTTGATAGCAAAATGCCTAATTCCAACATAACTTGAAATAGTAAGTCTTCGCTTGTACGATCTTCTTTTATGTTGTCAATAAATGAGCTTAATGAGCCTTGGCTCATCTCATCTGGATTGTAATAAACATCTTTCATATTAGAAGAATCTAGCTTTAACACACGAAAGCCTAAATCTTCAGTGATTAGAGGATTTTCTTCTTTAATCTTAGCTCCTATCCTTCTTATTCTTTCTTTGCCAATTTCACAGATGTTTTTGTATCCAGCTTTAAAGCTTTCTGACGTTTTATCGCAGGGCTCAGGGAGCTGCACCATGATAAAACGTCGCTTACCTCCATCTTCTGCATTTAGCTTCATAACAGCATGAGCTGTTGTTGCAGAGCCTGAAAAGAAGTCTAAAATTATAGAATTCTTTGTTGAGCCCATCTCTATAATCTTTCTTATCATTTCTTCTGATTTAGGAAAATCAAAAAACTTTTTACCTTCAAATATTTCTTTTAATAAAATTGTCCCTTTTGCAGAATTATCTTCTTTTCCATTCCAAACTGAACGTGCCCTTTTTGTTTTTTTTCTATATTTTTCAACTATCATGTACCCATCATTATTCATTTTTTTAGCAACAACTTCAGTATTCAAAAATTTTTTTACTTTATGTTTTCCCCATCTCCATACTGTTTGAACTCCTTGAGATTCTTTTGGGTACAACTCAATTAATCCTTGTTTCTTTTCAAGTGAGATTGCAAATAAACCATTATCAAGTTGAGTATTTGGATCAATATAAAACGGATAATAAAGATTTGGGCGATTACCACTATTAAAAGTAATATTTCTATTACGCAACTCTCTTAATTCAAAACCACCTCGATCATCAATCAATGGAAATTTTTTGTTTGGTTCTCTTAAATTATTAATTTCTGTGCCTGCATTTTTGGTATATACAATAATATATTCATGCATTTTAGCAATACCACCATAGTCACGTCCTTGTGGGTTATTTACCAATGTTATCTGCCCTACAAAATTGTTCCTATTGAATATCTCATCACAAATAAACTTTAAACTAGCTTGCTCATGATCATCAATGCTAATAAAAATAACACCATCATCCGAGAGTAAGTTTTTAGCTAGCTTTAGGCGAGGATATATCATATTAAGCCAGTCTGTATGAAAACGTCCTTGAGTCTCTTTATTCTGCACTAATCTATTTCCATGTTTATCATACTGACCGCTAATTCCTAGATATTCATATTTACTACTAACAAAATCGTCTTTATATATAAAGTCTCCGCCTGTGTTATATGGTGGATCAATATATATCATTTTCACTTTTCCAAGGTATGTTTCTTGTAGGAGTTTTAGAACATCAAGGTTATCACCTTCTATGTAAAGATTTTCACTATCCCATTTTCCTGCCTCTCCGTTTTTACCTATACTTTCTTCTTTGCAAGGTCTTAAAGTTGCATTGATGGGGCTATTAGCAAGAAGCACAGCCTTATTCTTTTCTGGCCATGTGAATTGATAACGCTCTTCTTTTTCAGAAATTATCTGAGTATTTATTTCTTGTTCAAGTATATCCTTGTCAATAGCTCTTTTTAGTTTTCCATTTTCATCAATATGCTCAGTGAAAGCATTAGGAAACAACTTAAGCAACTTATCAAAGTTTTCATCTGCAAGATTTTTTGTTTGCATTTTCATCTTTTCCATAGAGTTGATTCTCAATTTTTAATATGTTCTTACTGATTATAAGCTTAAACAAGCTAGTCTATTTAATTTTTGTTTGATAGTTCATTTCCATTATTGTTTTTGCAAAGGATACTAGTTTTTCTTCTATTAAAGGTGTGTAATCTTTTTCTTTCATGTCAGATAAAACTTCAATTCCTTCATCAATATTTTTAATTGTCCAAATATTAAAACGTTTTTCTTTTATTGCTTCTAATATTTCATCAGGCAAGAAAAGATTAACCTTGTTGCTTTCAGGAATAACTACACCACCTTCTCCTGAGAAACCTAATATCTTGCACGTATTAAAAAAGCCGATTATTTTTTCAGAAACACCACCAACTGCTTGCACTTCTCCTAGTTGGTTTAGGCTACCTGTGACTGCAATATCCTGTCTCATAGGAATATCTCCAATTGCAGAAACAAGGGCTAAAAAATGGGCTACAGAAGCTGAGTCTCCGTCAATATAACTATAAGATTGTTCGGAACATATGCTTGCAGAAATGCAGAGAGGATAGTGGTGCAAAAACTTTCGACGCAAAAGAGATGTAATGATCAAATGTGCTTTATCAAATATCTCTCCTGATAAGCCTACCTCTCTTTCAATATTAATGATCCCTCCCATACCACAAGAGACTTGAGCTGTTATTGCTATGGGAACCCCAAAACTATGCTGACTATCTTCCTCTATTGCAAGACCATTGATTCGTGCAATAGTCTTGTCTTTCACTTTTATTATGAGGTCTCCAATTCTTAACATATCTTGAAATTTTTCTTCTGATATAGAGGAAAGATAATATTTTTTCTCTATTGCCATTTTTATTTCAGTATCTGTTATGTAGACTTTTTTTTCTTCCTTTGCTATATAATCTGCCAAGGTTAGACAATCTGCAACTTTTGCAAATTGTGTAGAAAGCATTTTTCGTGACTGAGCAAGTTTAGAGGAATATAGAATGAGGGCTTTATATGCACAATCTTTTAGTGGCAAAAGGTTTCCTTTTTTGCATAATTCAGAAATTAAACCAATAAACTTAGATGTGTTTTCATCGTTTCTTATCATAGTGGAATCAAATGTTGCACATATTTTGAATAATTTATAAAAATCAGGTTCAGCTTGAGATAAAAAATCATAAGATGCTTCATCGCCTATTATTACTATTTTGGGCAATTTTTCTATTGGTTCGGGTTGAATCATAAAAGGAGTATGGCTCATTCTAATTGGGCTAGGCATTTTTATTTTGCCAGAAAGTAAAATATTTTTGAGATATTCCCATGCTTCTTCATCACGAACCAAAGAATCGAGTCTTAATATGAGATATCCATTCAATGCCTTGTGTATTGCTCCAGCCCTTATTTTTAAGTGAGGATTTTTGCAATCTCGTGAAACTTCTGGGTCTAGCTCTACTGCTCCAAAAATATCTGAAAAAGATGTGAGCATTTCATCAATCACATAATTTTTATTTTTAGTGTTTTTATATATTATGTTAATATCATATCTGCCAATAAAGCTCTTAAAAAGCTTCTTATTCTTGAAAGGTAAACAAAGAGTTTTGATTTTTTTGTAAAGATCTTTTTCTATCTGTTTTAAGAATTGTATAAGCTTTTTATTATCGTTCTTTTGTTTTTCACTGTAGCATAATGCAAAATATCCTTTTGCAAGCAAAAAAACTTTACTTAATTCTTCCTTTATTATAGGCTTTGCATATTGAAGTTGTTTAGCATCTATTTCCTTATCTCTTTTTATTTCTGCAATGTTCAAAAGAGAAAGAACTTCATGAGCTTCTTTTAATAATGGACTATATTTTTCTGTTATTTCTTGAAATTTCTCATCAGACAGTTTGCCAGACAACACCATTTTCTTTAATCTTAAAAAGGTTGCTGGTTTTCCATTTATTACTGGAAAAAGTATTTGAGATGTTGCTCCTTCTTTTTGTTTAATCATTTTGAATCCATGCTCTTTTATTTTGTGCTCAAAATTAGCTACAGGTCCTATTTCTTCTAGTTCTGTTTTTTCTTTTAGTTTATGGCTCTCATAGACCATTTTTCCTGTAGACATCAAGGCTTCTAGTTTTATCTTTATTGATTTTATTGATTTTTGCAATTCTCTTTTAAACTCTTCTGATTTTCCCTTGGGAAAATACAACAAATATGGTTCTGTTGTACTCTTAAAATTGAAAGCATACCCTAAATCTTGTAATTCTTCATCTTTGGGTTTATATCCAGAAAGAAGTGTTGTAATAGCAGTATTTCTACCTGTTCCTGCTTCTCCTATAGCAAAAATATTATAACCATCTTCCTTTATATTCAGTCCTATATTAAGTGCTTGCACAGCTCTATCTTGTCCTATTATATGGTATGAAGAGCTCTTATATTCTTTTAACTCATTAATTTTTTCATCTGAAATATCGAATTCAACTTCATCTAGTTTTAATTTATTTTTGTCTACAACTCTCACTATATGCCTCATTAATCTAGTTATTTTGATATAAACTTACATTTGTTATTGTAAGATTGCATGTGGCGGATTCTAGCACATTTATATGAAATATAAAACTATTTATTTTTTGCATTGGAACATTTTATCTCAATAATATGTTAAAGAATAATATCTCTGCAACGTTAAGTAAATTTGTTGGAATGCAGTTGTATACACAACTACAACATTTACGATTTATGGGGGCAAAACTTAACAATCTTGCATGCGCAAACCGATCGACTTAGGGGTCTGAAATCGCTCGACTTCGCATATGCAAATCGCTCGATTTGCTATCCCTAAATCGAACGGTTTGGGGTCAGTACATTAGCTAATGTACAACCATAACATTAGCTAATGTACTATGCTCACATTTCTTAATGTATAATTTTGGTTTAAGTTGATTTTTGGAAGGCTCTTGAAGATAAGCTTATAGGAGAAAATACTTATGTTTAAATGCAAAGATAGTTTTTTCACTCCCTTTATCATATCATTTTTCTTATTAAAGAACTATTATTTTTGAGCATAAGTGCAGGGCTTTCTTGTATTATGCGGTATTCATATTCATAAGCCTTCAATTTTCTTTTGTCCGTAATATCTCAAACAGCATTTTGACATATTTTCCCTTATGCGCCTACTTATTTCACAACACTTATAATGTGGAATCCTTAAATAAACCGTTGACAAAAATAATATTTTTCTGTTATCATAACTAGCTATTGAGAGGAATGTATTGAAAACTATTGTTTTACATCCTCATGCTAAGATTAATTTGTATCTTGAGGTTGGAAAGAAAAGGGTTGATGGCTTTCATGATATTAGTTCTTTAATGCAGGAGATTTCCGTATCTGATGATATGGTGGTTTCCCTTTCTAAAACTGGCACTTGTATTAATGTTGCAGGTGCGATGATAGGTGAGGGTAATTCTCTTGAGAAGGCTATTTGTTCTTTTAAGGGGTTTACTGGTTTTGATTTTGCTCTCAATGTTTCTTTGATAAAACGAATTCCTTTAGGTGCTGGGCTTGGCGGTGCGTCTAGTGATGCGGCTTCTCTCATACTGGCGATGGATGAGCTATTGCAGACTCATCTTTGTTATGATGATTTAGTGAAAATAGCATTGGAAGTTGGGAGTGATGTTCCATTTTTTTTGACTGGTGGTGTCGCTAAGGTGGAAGGAAGGGGAGAAAAAATTACTCCTTGTAGTATCGATACATCCTATGTTGGACTTTTAGTTCACCCTGGGTTTCCTAGTCTTACAAAAGAAGCTTATAGGATGTTGGATTCTGGAGTAGAGAGAATTAAGAAGAAAGTTGATTTGGAAGAGTTTTCTCTTTTTGATTCTAGCTTGTTTAATAGCTTTGAAGAGCCTCTTTTTGAAGTTTATCCAGTGTTGAAGGAAATAAAGGAAGATTTTTTGACATTTGCGTGTGAAGCTAGTCTTATGAGTGGTTCTGGTTCTAGCATTTATGGGCTTTTTCGCTCTTGGGAAAAAGCTAGGATTGCACAGGCTGTATTTTTAGAAAAATGGAGTAATTGTAATTTTTTTATTCCTATTGAAAAATAGAGATTTTGTTGTTATACTGCACTTGACGTTATAAGATTGAGTTGTTCTCGAGGTTTAGGAGGATGTTATGGAAATAACCGATGTGCGAATCCGCAAATGTAAGGATAAAGCTAAGTTAAAAGCTTATGCTAGCGTCACTTTTGATGATTGTTTTGTGGTACACAGTGTTGGTATATTAGAGGGCTCTAATGGACTTTTTGTTGTGATGCCAAGTCGTAAGGTAGGTAATGATGAATTTAAGAATGTTGCACACCCTATAGTTACGAGCTTTAGAGAAAAAATGTCAAAAGCGGTCTTAGATGCATATAATGCATGTAAGGATGAATAATTGATTATATAAGTTCCTTGTTATTCAAGGAACTTATTATGATACTTTGGGACGTCGGCAAGTGGTAAGCCAACGGCTTTTGGTGCCGTCATTCCGTAGGTTCGAATCCTACCGTCCCAGTTTTGGATGTCTGTAAGAAACATGTAGGTTTTTTACAGATTTCTTTTTTTATTTTAGAGTGTGTCTTACTCTATTTTAGGAGTTTCCTTTTATGGAAGAGAAAATATTAAATGCAAATCGTCGTGTGGTCTTGACTAAATCAAATCTTCTATCTCTGAGAAAACAAAAAAGAATACCTGCTGTTATGTATGATAGGCATGGTAAGGCAACATCTATTGATGTGTGTGAAGTTGAATTTGGAAAATTGTTTAAAACAATAACCGAGAGTACCATATTAAAAGTTATACTTGAAGGTGAGGAACACGAGGTTTTTGTTAAAGCTTATCAATATGATAGAATAAAGGATAGGATCCTTCATTTGGACTTTTATGCTGTAGAGCGTGGTGTTCCTTTAAGAACTAAAGTAAAGGTTAAGCTTGTTGGATCTCCTGATGGAGTGAGAAGGGGTGGCGTTCTAGAAACAGGTGCTACTGAGGTTGAGGTTGAATGTTTGCCAAAGCATCTTCCTACACGTCTTGTGGTTGATGTTTCTAATCTTGAGTTGAATACTTCTTTACATGTCAAGGATATTGCTATATCAGAGGGGGTAACAATTCTCACTGATCCTGACGTCACTGTTGCAGCATTGAAGTTTGCAAGCTATGATGTACCTACTGACTCAACTGAGAGTGAGGGTACAGCAGAAAAGGCTTCTGAGTAGTTTATATTTCCTTTAATAGGTTTCCTTTCAATATAGGAGGGAGGGGCTTTGCTTCTCTCTCTGTCGCTTATGGCTAGCGCGTTGTTTTCAGAGCTTTATGCTTGTATATCCCAACTGGTTCTTACAAAGAAAAAAGGTGTTAAGCTGTTGTTAGCTGTTTCAGGTGGAGCTGATTCTGTTGCATTGCTTCATTTAATTACTGAGTTGAGATATAAGCTCAATTTTTCAGTTTGTGTTGTGACAATCAATCATAATATAAGAGAAGAGTTCGAGAGTAGGGCTGATGTAGAATTCGTAAAAAGGCTTTGTTCCTTTGGACTTAAAGATAAAGTTGAGTGTGCGGTTGTAGAGGTTCCAAGAGGAAAGATTGAGGCTCTTTCTAATTTGAGAAAAAAAGGAATTGAAGAAGCGGCTCGATTCGTTCGTTATAAGATTTTTGAAAAAGCAAAAGATTTTTTCAATGCTGATTATATCCTGACGGCACATACTAAGGACGATTTCTTTGAAGGCGTTTTAATGTCTATTTTTGGAGGAGCATCTCCTTCTTCTTTGCTTGGTATGAAAAAGAAAAGAGGTTGTTATATTAAACCTCTACTTAATGTGGAAAAAAAACAACTTAAACAATATTTATGTGAAAATGATTTTGAATGGAAAGAAGATTCCACCAATCGTTCTTTAGTTTATCTTAGAAACAAAGTGCGCATTTCCTTAATTCCAAATTTGAATCTTGTTTTTTCAGGGTGGCGTAGTGGGCTATTTAAAACTTTGTCAAGAATCTCTATTGATGAAAGCTACATAAACAAAGCTTATAACAGTTTTATAAAAACAATAAATTATTGGCAATGTGGTAAAAATGGAATAATATACTGCAAAAATAGTGAGTTTTTGTCCATGCCAGATTGTTTTAAGATTAGATTCTTGCAAGAAGGTTTCATCCTTCTAAAAATTGACTATAGGGTGACTTATTCTTCTATCATCAACCTTATAAAACCATATAAGGAAGGTCAGTCTGTTTCTTTTAATGGCATTACGTTGACTATAAAAAATAACATACTCTTTTTACAAAAAAAAATATATAAAAACTTTTCGAAAAAACAGAATGGATATATGATATGGGTGAAAGGAGAAACTTCATTTTTAATTAAAAATATTAAGCTAGTTGTAGAAAAGAGAAATGGAAAATATTTTGTGTGTTCTGAGAATGATTGTTTAGGGGTAGGGCCTTTTTCAGTTCCTTTCTGTATAAGAAGTAGACTGCAAGGAGATGTAATTAAATTTAATGGAAAAGAGAAAAATGTTAAAACTATTTTGACTAAGTGGAAGCTATCTTTACAAGAGAAAGATATTTTGCCGATAATAGAGGTTGCAGGCGAAATTAAAGCTTTGTATGCTGGCTTTTTTGGTTTGAAAAATTTGGTTGTTTCTTAACACGGCATTAAAATAGAATTTTATGAAAGCCTTGTTTGTTTTTAAATAGTTCTAAAATAGATTTTACAACTGTTTTTTCATGTTATTTAAGCTTGTATTCTTTCAGGAGAGATGTGGTTCATGAAGAAGATATTTGTTTTGTTAGGTGTTTTTTTGTTTCTTCTTGTAGGTATAGTGACAAGCGAAGAGGATGTATCTTCAGAAGTTAATATGGTAGCTGCTGTAAGTTGTCTTGAAAGGACTATAGATCTTTATACTGAAGGTAGCTATGAAATGGCTATGTTTCAGGCAGAATTAGGGCGAGGTTATGCTCCTAAAATGGCAGATTTTCCGTATATTAAAGCCTTATGTGCATATTTGCTAGATGAGCCTGCAAAATATTGTTTAGATTATTTGGATGTTGCTTTTGATAAAGGAATGGTTTGGCATAGGTTCAATAAAGAAGAAGCATCCTTACTTAGAGCTAATTTATACGTGAATACAAAACAATATGATCTAGCTTTGCGTATTGTTAGCTCTTTATCTTTTGAGATAAGTGATGCAACTTTAATTAGGGCTAAGGCTTTATATGGTCTTGAAAGACGTAGACAAGCAGAAGAAGTGATTTTTCAAGCATTGGATAGACATTCTTTTGATTCACGATTTCCTAAGCTTTTTTTGGTGCAAGAGAAAGATAGGAAGCAGACTGCATATAGCAAATCTATCGCAAGTAGAATATTGGAAAACCTATATGTATGGAAAGATAATGATCCTATTTTATTACCGCTCTCTGTGTATTTTGAAGATGATGACAAAATAAATAGACGTAATTTGAAGATATATCGTGAAATGCACACACATTTTTTGCCATCATATACAACTCAGGAGTTGTTTTTTGCAGGAGAAACTATATTATCAAACATCAATTATGGTATATTGAGTGACGAAGCAAGTATAAGGGAGCTTTTTTCATTAAAAGTTTCTTTGAGAGATTTTTCTACAGGCAAAAAAACGATTCAAAGTGCAATTTATAAGGAGCATCTGTTAAAACTTGCGAAAATAGTTGGAAATCAAGGCTCGAGAGATTTAATCAAGAGTTTATTATTAAATTATTCGGGAGTCCTTCTTGATGATGAAAATAGAGATGGAATTGTAGAAACAGTACTTTATTATAAGGCAGGGCGTCCTGATGTTGCTTTGTTTGATAGACAACAAAATGGATATCCTAGTTTTATCGTTGAGTGTAATTTTGGTATTCCTAAAAAAGTTTTAGTAGGGGATGAAATGCATGTTCTAACCTATGATGAATATCCTTTTGTTGCTTCTTTTCAAATGCAAGATGATTTTTTTCAAATAAGACCTCGAATCTTAAAATGGCAAGCATTTACTTTAGAACGTCTTAAATTAATGCTTTTTTCAGATAGTGAGAAGCATAAGTCTTTTTTTGTTTTGAGTTTAAATTCGAATGTAAGAGAAATAAATGAAGATTCCTTAAAACATGTTGCTGCTTACAAAGAGGTAAAAAAAGAAGATGAAAAGATTCGTACTTTCTATGATAGGGGAGAAATTATTTCACTTGAGACTAGGGTTGATGATAAAGTAATTTCTCTGGTTAATTATAAGGCTGGAGTTCCTTCTATAGAAAAAAATGATATAGATCGTGATGGATATTTTGAGAAATTGCAGGAGTTTGATAAGTATGGAAATGTCAGAAAAATATCTGTTGATTTTAACAAAGATGGAATTTTTGAATACAATGAAACATATTTAGCTAATGGCTCAGTCCGTAAAGAATGGGTTGATGCAAGTTTGTCTGATGCACATCTTTCTACTGATGTTGTCTATACCTTGTTAGCTTCATCTGATGAAATTGTTGAATGGACACATCCATTGACAGGTAAAGCTGTAGTTTTGCGATTTTCTGATGGAGAACCACATACAGTGCAAACTTCAGGAATAGAGACTCCTATCATACATGAAAATAATAGTTCAATCTACTGGTTCAAGAGTGTTCCACATTTTGCAGGAAATCTTGTGGGGGTAATAGAAAAAGAATTTAATAATACTTCGTCTCCTGTTTTTTCATGCATAATTGAAGTTGCGGGAGGAAGTGTGTTTGCAGTGAAAGCAGGAGGACGCATCTTTGCGGAGTTCGTCGGTGATCAAGTGCAATAAAATAATACTTTTTTTCTTAATTCTTTTTATTAATTCATGCAAGACAACTGAAGAAGTTAAGAAAGTTGATTACTCAAACTTTTTGAGTGTTACTTGTGAAGTAGACAAGGTGAGTTCAAAACTAGATAACAAAGAAGTGATTGAAGCTTTGTCGATTGCCAAAAACTTAGTAGAAAATAGAAATGATGTCAAAGAAGTAAGGCTCATTTATCAGAAAGCTTTAACACAAGCAAAGGAAATATTAAAAGATAAAATTGAAAAAAAAGATTGGAGTGAGGCTTTTCTTTTTTTTAGTTCGATTAAGATTTGTGAACCTAATTTTGATGATTTCACATTAAAGACAATACTTTCAGGGATAGATGAAAATTTAGTTAAGAAAAATCCTTCATTTTCAAGACTCATAAAGAAAACTAATTCTTCTAAAGTTGCAAAAACGATTGATGAAATGATTGATGCAACAGTTACTGTATTTGTTGATAGGGGAATTAAAGTTGAAAAAGGTATGGGATATTCTGATATTATTTTAGGCTCTGGTTTTTTTATAGATGAGGAAGGGCATTTTATCACTAATTATCATGTAATTCAAAGTGAAGTAGATTCAAAATATGAAGGATATTCTAAAGTTTATATCAAAAATTTTGAAGGAAGCAAAGATAAAATACCAGCTAAAGTTATTGGTTATGATCCCCTTTTGGATTTAGCTTTGGTTAAAGCTCAAGTAACACCAACTCATATATTAAAATTAGGTTCTTCTGAAAGTTTGAAAGTTGGAAATAAATGTTATGCAATAGGTTCTCCTTTAGGACTTGAAAGAACAATAACACAAGGAATTGTTTCAAGTAAGGATAGGCAATTGATTCCTTTAGTTTGTGTGATTCAGCTTGATGCTGCTATTAACCATGGCTCTTCAGGAGGACCTATGGTTGATGAAAATGGAGAGGTTCAAGGGGTTGTTTTTGCAGGAATTAATAAAACGCAAGGTTTAAATTTTGCCATTCCAGTTGAGTTATTGAGTTTGATTTTGCCTCATTTATATGCTGGAGGGGAACATTCACATAGTTGGTTGGGTTCTTATGGAAAAGATATTGATGAAACAGATGATGTTTCATCAGGTGTTCTTGCATCTTACATTATGCCTTCAGGAGCAGCTGCAAATGCTGGTATAAGTGATGGTGCTGTAATTACACATATTAATGACAGGGAAGTTAAAAACTTAGCAAATCTTAAACTTATTCTTATGGAGATTCCCACATCTTCTATCATAAAGGTGACTGGGAAGGTTAAGACTGAAGATGGGTGGCAAAATAGGAATTGGTTTCCTGTATTGCAAAAACGTCCTGAATATCCTGCAAGTCTTGTATATGAAAAAGATACGGTGCAACGCTGTATTTTACCATTTTATGGTCTTCTTCTTGAGAATGCAGGTCATAGAAAATGCTTCAGAGTGAAAGATGTTATTCGGCATAGTTATGGAGATGAAGCTGGTTTTATGGTTAACGATTATTTAGAAATTAGAAATATTCAAGTTGATGATGACAATGGAATTGTGCAAACACTTTTTTATGCAAAAAAACTAAAGGCTGCTTATATTGAGAGCTTTGTCGGTGCTACGACTTATGCTGATAATCCAGGATATTTTTAATAGATTTCTATAAAAATTGTATTTTGAAATAATTTACCGTGGGGATTTTACTCTTGCTTAACCTATCAATGTTGGTGGGGTGCATTTGCTGTGTCGTCCTTAATTAATTTTTATGATGTTTTATACGTAGAAAAATCATTACATCTATGTTACCATAGAACCGTGTTTAAAAAGCTTTGTTCTTTCATTGTAGGATTTTTTAAAAAAACAAATAGGCGTGTTGTAGCGTTTGTTGGCAAAAGTGGCACTGGGAAAAGCTACAGAGCACAACCTGTTGCAAAAAAAGTTAGAGCTGAATTTATTATTGATGATGGTCTTTTAATATCTGGAGATAACATAGTTGCAGGACATTCTGCAAAAAAAGAAGACACTTTTTTAGCTGCAATAAGAGTTTGTCTTTTTGAGGATAAAAAACATCGTGATGAAGTATCCAAAATTTTAGAAGAAAAAAAGAATAAGAGAGTTTTGGTTTTAGGTACTTCTGAACGAATGATTCATAAAATTATTACGAGGTTATCTCTTCCAGCACCATATAAAATTATAAGAATTGAAGATGTTGCAACAAAGGAAGATATTAAAGAAGCTCAGAGGCAAAGGCTTATAGAAGGTAAACATGTTATTCCTCTTCCTTCATCTGAAGTGAAAAGGAATTATCCTCAAATCTTTTATGAAAAAGTAAGGTTATTCTTTAAACCTGCAAAGTCACCAGTTATAGCCACTAAAACTGCTATGTTATTTGAAAAATCAGTTGTTCGTCCAAAGTTTTTTAGGCGAGAAATACAAAAGGTTTCAATTGATGCATTAAAAGAAAGTATAAAAAAATATGTGTTTGAGTTCAATCCAAACATAGTAATAAAAGAAATGAAAATCAATTTTGAAAGTAAAGGGTATGATATTCTCTTATTATTGGATTATCCTTATTATAGAAACATTGCTGTCTCTATAAAACAATTACAAAAAGATATAAGTGAAAAAATAGAAAAATATGATAATACTTTTGTTTCTAATATAAATGTTGTGATTGATCAAATGATTAGTGTTCCTGAGATTAGGGGGTAAAAATGAGTGTTTTGGATATAGTATTTATTTTTATATTGGTTGGTTTTGCTTTTATTGTTTATCAAAATGGGTTTGTAAAAGAAATATTTTCAAAATTAGCTTTTATAATTGGAGGAATAGTTGCAATCTTTTTTTCACCATATTTTGCTTTGACTGTTTTGAAACCTATGGATTACATTAAAAGTAATATGATCCTTAAAAATGATATAATTCTTTATCTGATTTCTTTTTTATGCATATTTTCTATTGTTTATCTCATTATAAAAGTAATTGGGAGCATTGTAGGTTTTGTATTTGAAGTTCCAATATTAAAAGGTTTAGATCATTCTTTAGGAATAGTGTTAGGTCTTTTGGAGGGAGGTATTATTATTTGTCTTATTATAGAATTAATGCAAATACAATCAATTTTCTCATCTGCAAATATAATAGAAAATAGCAAGATAGCAACTTTCTTTATTACCTATATCTTGCCAAATATAGAACTGCAAATACAAAATTATATAAAATGATTTAAGAAATTTCTGAAGCTTTTTAAGGGATTAAAAGATGTTTGAAAATGTTATAGGAAATAAAAAGCTCACTTCTTCATTAAAAGATGATATAAAAAATACCTTGTTTCCACCTTCAATTTTATTGGTGGGGGAACGTTTTATTGGTAAGCTTACAACAGCTTTAGAAATTGCAAGGGTTTTAAATTGTTCAAATAAAGGAGAGTGGAACTGTAGTTGTAAATCTTGCATGCAAAGTAGGATATTACAGATTCCAGATGTTTTGATTATTGGGAGTAGAGATTGTTTTCTTGAAATAAAAGCTACCAGTGAAGTTATTTTAAGGGATAAAACTCTACAAGCATATTATTTATTTTTGCGTGCTATTAGAAAACTTACTCTTAGATTTGATTCTATATTGTGGGATGAAGGTGATAGTAATTTTACAAAAGCTACTCCACTTTTAAAAGATATAGAGGAATCTTTGAATGATATAAATCCTTCTAATATTGAAAATTATGATGATAAAAAACTAGATACTTTAATCACTAGCATTGTGAAAAAATGTGATAAGCTAACTCAAGAATGCATGTATGATAGCATTCCAGTAAATCAAGTAAGAAACGCAATTTTTTGGGTTCATGTCATGGCAAACGATAAAAGAAAAATACTCATTGTGGAAAATGCAGAGAGAATGCAAGAAGGAGCTAGGAATGCTTTTTTAAAAGTGTTAGAAGAGCCTCCGTTGTATGCTAACTTTATTTTAACATCTAATAACAAAAATGCAATTATGCCTACAATTCTTTCACGAGTACGACCTTATACATTTATAAAAAGAAGTAGAGAAGAAGAGGAAGAAGTATTGCATAGGGTATTTAAACATGTTTCAGATGTGCAAACTTTAGAAAATTTTGGTTTGTTATCTTCCTTTTTATATGCCCATTTACCTACTAATTATGAAGCAATTAACAAGGCTAGTATTCTTTTGTGGAAATATATTTTTTTAAAAGCTAATAAAAATGTTTACCCTTCACTAAAGAATATTATTGATAACTATGAAGTTGAGATGGAAGAAGAACTGACGATTCCTTACATTATAAATGGAATTAATAAGTGTAAACCTAGTATTATTTACGAACTTTTTTTGCAATGTTTTATAAATATCATACATATAGTTGTTATTGAGGGAAAATCTGAGCCTAAAGAGCTTGAAATATGTAAGTTGATTTTGGAGCATTCACAAAAGGCTAAAACAAAAGTTGAGTTATTTAACTTGAGTGTTCAAAGTGTTTTGGAAGAATTAGTTTTTGATATAAGGGAATTACTAAAATGAATAATTTTATTAACAAAGCGGTAGAGAAATCTTTCAAAATGAATGAGGTGCAACTTAGGAGTTTAGTTCAAAACATCTTTGATGAATATTCACTTTTAGATTCGATGATAGATTCTTTGAATGATGGAGTTATTATTCTTGATGCAAATAATAAGGTTATAAAAGTTAATAAGGCTTTATTTTTAATTTTTAATGCAAAGATTGGAGAAAATATTAATATAGAAGAAATTATTGATGATGATGAAGTTAATAGATTTATCAATTTCACAATATTAAACCAAGAAAAATGTACTAATAAAGAGTTTTTTATTCAAGGCAAAGATGAAAATCAATACATTTCACTTTCAATTTTGCCACTTGTTAGTAATAAAAAAATACATGGAACTATTATAATTATTTCAAATATAACTG
>CAUUAF010000012.1:0-25842 GCA_963543085.1 uncultured Treponema sp.
CGAATGTTGATGTAATTCATACTAAGCTCTGTTTCTTTAATTTCATATTTTTTTAATACTTCATTTAAACTTTTAAGCATAGCATCGTTTGCTTCTTTTGCCGCTTGCGCAGTTTTTTCTCTTGTTGAAAGCTCAAAAGAAACATTCGCAACGTCGGGTGCAACATTAATAGTTGCAGAACCTGAAACACTTATATGTCCAGCATTAAAGACTACATCATTTCCATTTTTTGCAACCAAAAGATACATAATGAATAACAACATTAAAAATACTGTTACATAGCCAATAAACAATACTTTTAAAACTTTTTTTCTTTCATCCATATAAAAACCTCCAAAAAGATGTTATAATCAAATAGAAGTAGAACTTACTAATTCTCCTTCAAACATTTCCATAATTATATCCAAGAGTTTGCAACCTTTGGCGTTATTATTAGTTGCTACATTTTCAACTTTTGTTTTCTCTTCTTTTACCCTATAACTTTCTTTTAACACTTCAACTTTTAATTTTTTCACAAAATGTGAAGCAACATAATCACTTATAAGTCTTATATTATTTTTTAGCATAGAAACATCAAACGAATTATTTCCATAGATGTATAAAGTTTCTTCTTTTTCCTGCCAATCGCCCGTGCCAGACAGAGTGAGAGAAAGCATACTACTATCCTTCTCAAAAGATTTAATCATCATTGCTTTTAATTCTTCAATTGAAGCTACTTTGATAGCTTCGTCCACGACTACAGGAGAATCTTCAATTATATTTTTTTTTTGAGGTTCTTCAACAAAATTGTTAGAAGGCTTAGTAGGAGGCTTAAAGGTGGGAATAGAATAATCATTTATTTCAGGCTTTTTTTTTTCACTCTTAACAATTTGAGAAAAAACATCTTCATCAACACTGCCATCATTTTCCAACATATTTTTTGCAGCATTGAAAATGAGCTTTAACTCACTAGGAGCCACATAGTCTTTAAGTGTTGAAATACGTGAAATTGCAAGCTCCACTTCAAAACGCTGACTTATTGAAAAACGCACATCTTTATAGAGTTGCAACATAATAGAAAAAGCAATTTCAATTTGATTTGCATTCCATACATTCAAAATATCTTTAGAAAGACGTTCTTTGTTAAAACCTAGTAAAGATTCTTTTTCTATACCTTGTTTTAGTAAAAGTAAGGCACGCAAATAAGAAGCAGAATCTGTAATAAATTGTTCTATAGAAACACCATTCTGCAATATGTCATTAAAAGCATTTATAGCTTCCTTTGCATTGCCCAAAGCACAAGCAGAAAGAAGCGAACCAATGGAATCAATTGATGTGAGCCCTAACTTTTCTTGAATCTTTTGCATTGTGATATTTTCTTCAGAAAAAGATGCAACTTGATCAAACAAAGTATAGGCATCTCGAACACTTCCAGTTGCTTCCTTTGCAATCCAGTATAAAGCTTCATCTTCAGCTTTTATATTCAATTCATCACATGCACCTTTGAGCGTGTCTTTTAATTGCTCCACACTAACAAGTCTAAAATTAAAATGTTGACATCTGCTTTTTATAGTGGCAGGAACTTTATGCAACTCAGTGGTTGCAAAAATAAAAATGATATAAGGTGGAGGCTCTTCTATAGTTTTCAATAGTGCATTAAAAGCACTAGTAGAAAGCATGTGAACTTCGTCAATTATATAAATCTTATAGCGAGAAGAGTTTGGAGGGAAAAGGACTTCATCTTTAATTTGACGCACATCATTCACACTTGTGTTTGAAGCACCGTCAATTTCTATAACATCAAGAGACGCTCCCTTAGCAATCTCTTTACAGGAAGCACACTCTCCACAAGGAGTTCTATTCATCCCTTTTTCGCAATTAAGAGCTTTTGCTAATATTCTTGCAGAACTGGTTTTTCCACAACCACGTGGTCCCGAAAACAAATAAGCATGTGCAATCTTGCCCTTATCAATTGACTTTTGTAGTGTTGCGACAACAAAATCTTGACCTATTAAATCTTCAAACCTTCCTGGTCGCCTTCTGGTAGCTGTTACTTGATATTCCATAAATGCAACGAAGTATAACAAAAAATAATCATATAAAAAAGAGCTTGAAAGTCATTTATATCCTTGACACTATTAAAACTATCTCAAGCTCTAAAATGGAATAGCACTTATCAATTCTTCTTTTTTAGCTTTCAATTTCTTTATTGCTCTAATTGTTATTTGCCTAACAGATTCAGGCGAAAGAGCATATTTTTTACCTAATTCATGAAACGGAATTACTTTCTTATCTCTATTTAGACGATATCTATTTTTTAGGATGTCCTTATCTCTCTCTCCTAAAAAGTCTAGTTGCTTGTCTAGTTGCAATCCAAGTTCTCGAGTTATATAAATATTTTCCGGATTTTCTGCATTGCCAGATGAAATATAGTCATACAAAGTTGATGTATTTTTTTCTTTCTTGCTAAAAGAGACATTAGCATCCAAACTACAAATACTTTCATATATAAATGTATGAAGCGCTTTTAATTGTTTTTCTTCAATATCAATTTCTTTTAATATCTCTTCAGTAAGAGGTTCTCTTTCATTCGTCTTTTTAAACTCTGTTCTAAATTTTTTAATATTTCTTACTATTGTAGCTTTTCTTGAAGGAAGATGAATCAATTCATCATTAGAGGTTAAATATCTACTGATTGATTGCTTAATCCAAAGAGAGGCATAAGAAGCAAACCTAACATTAAAGTCAGGTGAAAATTTTCTTGCGGCAGTCATTAAGCCTATATTACCTTCTTGAATAATATCCATTATTTTGTTTGATGGAATAATGTAATGATGTGCAATTTTAATAACAAGACGCAGATTGGAATTAACAAGAGATTCCAATGCTTTTGCATCACCTTTTTTTATTTTAATAGCTAGTTCT
Organism: uncultured Treponema sp.; assembly: GCA_963543085.1. Lineage (GTDB taxonomy): Bacteria > Spirochaetota > Spirochaetia > Treponematales > Treponemataceae > Treponema_B. The sequence continues at coordinate 2,905 of CAUUAF010000012.1, forward strand.
TTTTCTTCCTCACATGTTAATAAATGATAGTTTTTCACTTCCTTTACATACTGATTATAAATACTAGTTTCTCTACTCATGTTTTGCTCCTATAGTAAAGTTTTTTAAAACAACTTGTTCTCGTATACATATTTAGCAAAAAACGTGCCAAATTAAAAAAAATGGTAAAAATATTACAAAAATATTTTATGTGTAAAAAAACTTGATCTTTTTTTCAAAAAAAACTTAAATTTATTAAAAATTGTTATATTATTACCTGCGATTCTGTACAATCGATTTTTAATTTTGAACTCACTGACTCAAGCTAAGTATTATTTTTTATCATTCTCTGTGGAATAGGTGTATACTTTATTATCACCTTTTGTGACAGTTATTGAATTATTTCCATCATAGACAAAGTTTTTTTGAAAACCTACAGTTGATAATGGAAACTTTCCACCACCTAATGGTAGGTCAACTGCAAAGGTTGGTCTTGAAAGACCAGAAAGTTCATTTTTCACATTTTCCCATAAAATAAGAGCTTCTTTTAATGGCACTCTAAAATGACTCGTGCCAAAAGCCATATCCAATTGAAAAAGATAGCCAGGCTTAATACCTAAAAGTATTAAGTTATTAAATAAAGAAACTAGAGTTTGCTTATCATCATTAACCCCTTTCAACAAAACCGTTTGGCTTTGCATAGGAATGCCTCTTTTTAATATGTTGCTTAAACATAATCTTTGAGAACCACCTAGCTCTGCTGAGTGGTTTATATGAGGGATTACCCAAAGTGGCTTTACACTTTCTAATAATGAAAGAAGTTTTTTTGAAAATATTGATGGAGCAAAGATTGGGCTTCTAGTACAAAGTCTAAAGATAAGAGTAGGAAAAGCTTCTCTTAAAGTCGTAAGTAAATATTTAAGTTCTTCAAACGAAGCCGTTAGAGGGTCTCCACCTGAAATTAAGATTTCGTTTATGTGCTGATTTTCTTTTAGATATGAAACAACATTGTTTAGTTCTGCATGAGTTATAAAACCTTGAGGTCGAGCTGTATAACTTTTTCTAAAACAGTAACGACAATGTGAAAAACATTTGCCTGTTGTGAGTAATAAAACCCTATTTTTGTATTGGTGAACTAAGCGAGAACTCACTGCATGATTAGCCTCACCAAGAGGGTCTGCATTTTCATCTTTTGTTGCATCCATCTCCCTTTCATCAAAAAAGACTTGACGCTTCAATGCCTCTTTTTCTTCAATAGATGAGGTCTCTTCTATCAGTTTTAGAAATTCAGGTGAAATAAGGCAACTTAAATTATTACTTTTGTAGTCTTCCCACCTACTTTTTCTCCAATTTTTGTTTTCTTCCATTACTTTGTTATGAGCCTTTTAATAATCTTTTAAGATTGAAAACCTTTCGTCTAAAAGCTTAAAAGGAGTTAAACTATTATTCACTTCAACAATCTTATTATTTTTCAAGAAAAATATTGCTGACGCTTCAGGAAACTTTTCTAGTAAATCCTTGCTTTTTTCTACTCCTAAAACAAAACATGATGTTGAAAGAATATCGCTAATCATTGCGCTATCTGAAATTATTGTAACAGCCATAAGCTCATTTTCCACAGGATAGCCTGTTTTTGAAGAAAGAATATGATGATATAACTTTCCATCCTTTTCAAAAAATCTTTCATAATTACCAGATGTTACAATTGCTTTATTTTTAACTTCTACATAACCTGAAACCTTATTATTTTCATAAAGCATTGGACTTTTTATGCCAACTTTCATTGTAGGTCTATCATCTTCTTGCATTACAAAAACATTGCCACCTAAATCAATTACAGCCTTTTTAATGCCTCTTTCACTCAAAATTGTTTTTATACAATCTGTTGCGTACCCCTTTGCACTAGCCCCAAGATCTAACTTTATACATGGAGCTTTCACTATATTTCCATTTGTTACAACACAAGCAGAATAATCTACACAAGCTAAAGCGTTTTCTATTTCTTTTTTAGTTGGAAGCTCTGCTTCCGTCTTCCATAGTGGTTGCCAAAGTTTTGTGAGAGAGCCAATGCATGGATTAAAAGCGCCAGACGTAAGTTTAGCAAAAAGCAAACTTTCTTCTATTATATATTGCAACTCAGCTGATATTGAAATTTCTTTACTCGAAGAATTTTCGTTTAGCTTATATAGCTCTGATTCTTTTAATGTTGGACTAAAAACATTTTCTAATTCTTTTAGTTTTGCAAAAACTTCATCTAAAATGCTTTGAGCTTCTTTTTTTTCTATATTAGTAAAGATCTGAATTGAACACACTGTGTCAAAAGCAAATTCAACTCTTTGAAACTGTTTTTCTTCATGTTTGCATGAATAAAAGCTAGTTAAAACCACTAGCCATAATAGTTTTTTTATCATCCTCATAATCGGCTGATTCTATAGCTTTTCTCTTTTCATAACAAGACTTTAAGAAATGCTTATCATGGCTCACGCTAATAGGCTTTTTTTCCCCTGCAATTTAAAAGGAAAATTATTTAATATGCGGTTATTTTCACGGTTGCACTATGTATGACTTGGGCAATGAAAATTAGCAGTTTCTGCATATGCAAATCGAACGATCTCGCATATGCAAACCGCTCGACTTAGGGTAGCGAAATCGCTCGACTTGCGATCCCCAAATCGAGCGATTTGGGGGCAGTACATTAGCTAATGTACAACCATAACATTAGCTAATGTACTACAATCACATTTCTTAATGTATGCTTTTGAATTAAATTGACTTTTGAGACGCTTATAGATATAAGCCAACAATAGAAAACATAGCTTACTTTGAACTGCAAAGATAGACTTTTCACACTTCTCATTATATCATTTTTATCAGTTTTTAAATAGTATCCCTTTATAAGAATATTTATAATTAAACTCCTCTAAAACACTTATAAACTTTTTTCTTGACATCTAATAATACCAATCTTACACTTATATATGAGGGGATTGTATTTCTAATGCCTTGTGTTCTAATTGTTTTAGATAAGGCAAATCACATAAAATAGGAGTGTTTTATGAAAAAACATTTTGGAATCGTTTTATTTGCAATGTGTTTGGCTACATCCTTTGTTGTGTTTTCTTGTAACCATGGCTCTAATAACACGACAGATGAGACATTTGTAGTTAATTTTAAAGTAGAAGGACGAGGCGATATTGTTGCTATGGCAGATGGGCAAAAGCTTACATCACCTGCAAGTATAAAAAAAGGAACTACTATAAGTTTGACTGCAGAAGCACATCCCAATTTCAAGGTTCAAGATTGGGAAAATGTAACATCAAAATCAGAAGACTTAACAACAGCTGAGCTAATAGTGGAGAAAAATACTGATGTTGTTCTTAAATGCATAGCAAAAGAAGCAGGTAAATTCTTTCTTCCATATTTAAGATTTTTTGACAGCATGGATGAGATTGAAGCATTTGAAACCTCTCGTGGAAACACTTTTGTAAGCAAAGATGAAGCAACTGATTTTATTGGGTTTTCTTCAAAAAGTGAGGCTATGCCTAATGTGATGTATAGCATGGCTTATGCCTCTCAGATGAACATGACACCTGAGGTCTTGCAAAGCGAGGAATTCTTAAATTTTATGAAAGAAAATGGCTTTGAAACTGATAAAAAAATTACTAATGGAATGATGATTTTTCAAGTTAAAAACGAAAAGCTTAAAACAGTTAGTGCGGCTTTTTCTGTGATAGACAAAGCTGCTGCAGGAGGTTATCCTGTTGAATGTCTTTGCTTTGTTATGAAGCCACCTGTTCTTGAAACTTTGAACTTACCTCTTATTGATTGGAATGCAGATTTAAACCAAATCAAAACTTTTGAGCAGAATCGTCAATTTAAGGAACTAACCACAAGAATTGACAATAAGGGAAGAAAAGAAGTTATTTTTGGAAAACGTGTAGAAACACGTGAATATGACGTAATTGATGTGGTTAAATATCTTTTTAGTCAAAGTCCAGAAAAATTGGTTAAAGTTACATATCAACTTCATCCTGCTCATTTTGTGCTACGACCTCAAGGAGATGCTTTTACAACCTATGTGGCTTTTGATGACTTGCTAACCAAAAAGATGGGCTACACAAAAAGAAAGTCAGCAGGTCAACAACCAAAGTTAAAAAAAGATGTTTATGAAAGTAAAGATAAATCTCATAAATTCACTCTAGAACAGTGGAATATGAAAATTGAAGGAAAAAGGAGACAAATGGCAGGAATTGCTATAGTTCCATTCGACGGAGATGACATTATAGAATAGTAATCATATTTCAAAAAACTTTTTAAGCTCTAACTAGAAGCTTCTAAAGCCATAATATAGGTTTTAGAAGCTTTTTATTTGACTATTAAATTGTTTTTCTGGTAATTACCTAACATCTTTGTTACAATTTACTATAGACATTTTAGATTTTGCTTGTTTGTTACGATTTATATATAAAGAAAAAATAGCTTTTATGAAGGAGGCATTGTTTTATGGAAGCTTTTTTAAAAAATCTTACAGACCTAATTTCTGGAATAAATGGGTTTGTATGGGGACCTTACTTTTTAATTCCATTGCTTTGTGGAACAGGTCTATTTTTTACAATTAGACTAAAAGGTGTGCAAATTCTAAAGTTTGGAATGGGTTGGAAGAGACTTTTCGGAAACTTCTCGTTAAAAGGCGAACAAGCAGGAAAACATGGAATGAGTTCTTTTCAAGCTGTTGCAACAGCTATTGCAGCACAAGTTGGAACAGGCAACTTAGTTGGAGCTATGACAGCTTTAATTTCAGGAGGTCCTGGAGCTATTTTTTGGATGTGGTTAGCAGCTTTTGCAGGAATGGCAACAAACTTCGCTGAAGCTTGCATTGCTCAAATTTATAAAACAAAGGATGAAACAGGACAGACTGTAGGTGGACCTGCTTATTACATTTCAAGAGGTTTAGGAGAAACTGGTTTTGCAAAATTCCTTGCAGGTTTTTTTGCTGTTGCAATTATTTTAGCATTAGGCTTTATGGGAAACATGACTCAGGCAAATTCAATTTCTGATGCCTTCTTAAATGCTTTTAATATTCCAACATATATCACAGGTATTGTTTTAGCATTGGTTGCAGGAGTTATCTTCTTAGGCGGTGTTAAGCGTATTGCTTCTGTTACAGAGAAAGTAGTTCCAATCATGGCAATTGTCTATGTTGGCGTAGGATTGGTAGTAATTGTTATGAACTGGCGTAACATTCCTAGCATGTTTAATATGATTTTTAAAGGTGCTTTTAACCCTAAATCTGTTTGGGGAGGTGCATTAGGCTTTGGTATGGCTCAAGCCGCAAGATATGGTATTGCAAGAGGGCTTTTTTCCAACGAAGCTGGTATGGGTTCTACTCCTCATGCTCATGCTGTAGCCAAAGTAAAACACCCAGTAGAACAAGGTGTTTTAGGTATTGTTGCAGTGTTTATCGATACATTCATTGTTTTGAACATCACTGTTTTTACAGTTTTGAGTGCAAACATTATACAATTCGTCGATGGAAAACCAACACTAAAGGGAATTGAGTTAGTGCAAAAAGCTTTTGCACAACATCTTTTTGGAGATGCTTTTGGTTATACATTTATAGCTATTTGTCTACTTTTCTTTGCTTTCTCAACAATAATTGGTTGGTATTATTTTGGAGAAAGCAATATAAGATATTTATTTGGAAAAAAAGGTTTAATTCCTTACCAAATCTTAGTTGTAGGCTTCATCTTTATAGGTAGTTTGCTAAAGATTGACTTAGTTTGGGAAATGGTAGATTTCTTTAACGGAATCATGGTTATTCCAAACTTAATAGCGCTTCTTCTATTGAGTGGTGTTGTGGCAAAAGTATTAAAAGATTACAACAATAATATTGAATATAAAGTTGAAGACTACATAAAGTAGCCTGTCGTAGCATTGAGGTACTAGAGATTATTCTGGTACCTCATTTTTTTCTGCATAATATATAAAAATTAATTTCATAAAAATCTCAAATTTCATTAAAAAAAGTGTTACTATTTCACCGAAACTGTGATATTATAAATATCTAAAATCTCTACGTAGATTTTACCAATTTGGGGGTGTTTTATGAAACAAAAAATAATATCATCTATATTATTAATATTTGTAGTTGGTATCTTTGCGTCTTGCAACACTAATATTAATGGAGAGGTAACAAAAAAAGACTATACTGTGATATTTAATGCAGAAGGAGAAGGAACTATCACAGCTACTATTGATGGGAATGAAATAGGTAGTGGTGAAGCTATAAAAAAAGGCACAATAATTGAATTTAAGGCTTTTTTTGATAACCAAAAATATGAGGTGGATAAATGGCTTGAAGCTACAGAAAACATGTTTGACAAAACTCGAGCGAAGCTAATAGTTTCGGAAGATGTAGAAGTGAAAGTTATAATTATGGATATAAAACCAATTGAAGTAACTCTTAACTTTGTTTCTGATCCCAATGGTAAAATTGAAGCTAGAATTGGAGATCAAGAACTACATTCTGGAGATAAGCTCATAAAAGACAGCGTTGTTAGCTTTAAAGCCATACCAAATGATGGTTATGAAGTGAGTTTATGGAGTGGTGCTACAGCTAATGATGAAGACAAAAATAGTGCTACAGCAATAGCAAAAACTGATTTAAATGTTTCAGTTATATTCAAGAAAATTTCAGAAGATGGTGTAGATATGACTAAGGGGCAAAAATCTCTTTTATAGCCTGTTGAATAGTATTAACTGTTGTAATGCTATTCTTAAATTCGTCTGCATCATCGAGCGTTTTAGGAATATAATAAGAACTGAATTTAAGGCTATTTGCAGTCTTTATTCGCGGAATAATCTTTTTAACATTACGGATTTCACCTGCAAGACTTAACTCACCTATGTATGTTGCGTTTGCTTTTGCAGGAACATCCACTCGAGAAGAATACAGTGCTATGGCTAAGCTTAAATCTGCAGCAGGGTCTTTAATCTTTATTCCACCAGCCACGTTAACATAGATATCTTGATCAGAAAACCTTATACCAACACGTTTTTCCAAAACAGCCGCTACCCTATTCACCCTTGCACTATCAATTTTATCAGAAAAAACACGAGTTATAGCTCCCTTTGCAGGCACTGTTAAAGCTTGAAGTTCCACCATAAAAACCCTAGAACCTTCTATTATAGGAACCGTTGCCGAGCCAGAAGGAAGCGAATCTTTTCTATTAGTTATAAATAATGTAGAAGTTTCTTCAACAGTACTTAATCCTTTTTCATCCATAGAAAAAATACCTAATTCATCTATAGAACCAAACCTATTTTTTAAGGCTCGCAAAAATCGCAAATCGTCTTCATTCCTTTCAAAGTATATAACAGTATCAACCAAGTGTTCCAAAGCCTTAGGTCCTGCAATACTACCTTCTTTTGTAACATGAGCTGTCATAAAAAGAACAGAATCTCGTTCTTTGACCCAGCTGACTAATTCATTTGCACAATATTTAAGTTGGTTAATTGTGCCAGGAATAATACCTGCCTCATTTGAATAGACTGTCTGAATAGAATCCACAATAACGAAAATTGGATTGACTTTGTTCAAAACAAATTCAATATTTTCAAGATGAGAAGAACACAAAAGCTCAATGTTTGAAAGTGGCAAACCTAATCGTACTGCTCTAGCTTTTATTTGACCTTGCGATTCTTCACCTGAAATGTATAAAACTTTTTTTCCTGTGAGAGCTGCTGCTTGCAATAAGAGTGTTGATTTTCCAATACCTGGTTCTCCTGCTACTATAATGCTAGATCTTTTTATTGCTCCTCCACCAAGAACTCGGTCAAATTCTTTAAGCCCAGTAGAAAGACGCATTTCATCCTGAGATTTAACTGCTTCAAGTGGAACTACTTCAATTGTTTTGTTTTGTCTTGCTATAGTTCCGGGATGAGAATCTAATACAGGCACTTCTTCAAATGAATTCCATGCCCCACAAGAAGGACACTTTCCAAGCCATTTAGACTGTGTGTAATTGCAAGCACTGCACTTATAAGAAATTTCAGATGCACTATTCTTTTTTGCCATGTATTGTATTCTACAAATAATAAAAAGAAAAATCTATTTAGTCTGACACAACCTAAAACCTATATTACCAAGTGAAAGATAAGTGTATTTAGCTTCTCTATAGCCTGTAGAACATTTGCAAGAAGGAGATGACCATGAACCTCCTCTAACAATTGCAAATGAATTATCAGTAGAATCTAAAAACATTTCATCTATTGTTAAGTCAGAACACCATTCTGCAACATTGCCCGACATATCATAAAGACCTAATTGATTTGCTCTTTTAGTTCCTACGCTACTAGTTTTTGTAATCTTTGGGCTAAAATACTCAAAATATGAACCAATGCAAAATCTATTACACACAACAGTACTAAGTAATTCATTATACATGTCATAAACATTCGAGGACATAAGATAGGGCGTACATATGGGAAGATTAGCCCCACTTGCAGAATTAAGTTTTGTCAGATATATTCCAGCAAACGAAACAGCATTTTCTTTTGTTTTAATTTGAATACGAGCAGCTAATTCCCATTCAGCTTCTTTAGGAAGTCTCATACCTTTTTTTGTGAAATCCATATAAGCATTATCACAGAGATTTTTTCCATCCTTTTCTTCTTTTGCATTTTTTAGGACTTTTCCATCTTTGCTCTCTAAATAGACACAAGAAGATGTATTCCTATTCAACTTTTCTGTGTAAGCATTACACCAAACAATAACATCTCGCCAAGCTATATTTGTTACAGGCTCATCTTCTTTTGTTTCATCATTATATATGCTACAACCTTTCTGTCCTGCATTTTCAAAAACATAGCCGTTTAAAATAGCCCATTCATAAACCTCTTTCCATAACTTATACGTGGTTTCATATTTATGAATTTTATATGGTGCAAGCTTTATAGCTACACCTTCATTAAAAATACCATGCCATAATTTTTCATTTTGTTCTTTTGGATAATTACATAACTTATAGTCAATTTTTTCTCCTCTTATATACTCATCTGGAGGAATAACTGTTACCATGCCTAAATCATCTATTTCAATATTTTTAGGTGTATCTGGCAAAGAAGGATTATCAAATTCATCTTTGATTGCAAAAATATAAAGTGTTGTATCTTTATTCAAAACATAAGCGTCATCTATAGTTTTTCCATTCACATCATTTTCAATTTTCCAATCTGAAAGTTTATACCCCTCCTTTGCTCTTACAGAAGAAATATATTCAGTATTTTTAATTTCAGACCATTCAAGAGGAAAGTGTAGTTCAAGAACTCCGTATTGCAAAACAACATTTTCATCTCCAATTAAATTAAGAATTATTTTTTCACTTTCCTTACTCGTAGCATATATTGTAGAATTTCTTTTAAAAATATGATCATCTTTTAATCGTTTTGCATTTTTAGACTTCCCTACTCTCCATTCTAAAAGTTCATAGCCTTCTTTGAATTTAAGACATAAATTTGCTTCCTCTTTAACTTCTTGCCATAAAGAATTCATTTTAATTTTTAGTTCAGGCACTTCAATTTCTATATGTTCATCAGCTTTTATATTAAGTATTATGTCTTTTTCAGAACTCATTTTATTTAATTTTGAAGTGATGTATATGGTAGAATCATAATTGAAAATATAATCTTCAGTGAGTTCTTCATCATCTAAAAATGAGGAAGCAAAAACATAACCTTTTTTATACTGAATACATTTTAATATTTTACGTTTTGTAGTTTTCCATTTACTACCAGTTTTTATTTCAACATTTTCTTTATTAATTATGACATTTTCATCTCCTGTAATATCAATCAAAATTTTATCAGGGGTGTCATTAGAAAATAAATCAACATCATTTTTGCAAGAAAAAAAACTAAAAATGACTAACAAAGATATAAAAAAATGTTTCATATACTTACCTCATCAGTTCACTATATTAGAGAGCTCTTCTTTTAACTGGCTCAAATTAATACTGCTATAAGAATATTAGAGAGCTTACTTTGAGTGAGGTAGAAAAAATTAAATTGCTATTTTTGTTTTACTATGCTATTATAACGCCCTTCTTATAGGAGTGAGATATGGGGAATCAATTGCATTGGGCAGACCAAACCGCAGAAAAGATTATTAGAGAATTAGGAGAAAAGGAAGAGTATACATGTGCTTCTGGCATTACACCTTCTGGCACTGTCCACATAGGAAACTTTAGAGAAATTATTTCAGTAGATCTTGTGGTTAGAGCACTACGAAAGCTTGGTAAAAAGGTTAGATTTATTTATTCATGGGATGATTATGATGTTTTTAGAAAAGTTCCACTAAACATGCCAAAACCAGAGGTTTTGGAACAATATCTAAGATATCCCATAACATCAACGCCAGATACTTTTGGTAGAGATGAAAGTTATGCACGACATCATGAAGTTGATGTTGAAACTATGTTGCCAGTAGTTGGAATTACACCTGAATATTTATATCAAAGCAAAAAATATCAAAATGGGGATTATGCAGAAGGCATGAAAAAAGCCCTTGATAACAGGCAAAAGTTAAAGGAAATATTAAACACATATCGAGATTCTGAGCATAAGATAACAGAAGACTATTACCCTGTTTCTGTATTTTGTTCTTGTTGCCATAAAGACACCACAAAGATTGAAAAATGGGATGAAGATTGGAATTTAACTTATTCCTGTGAATGTGGAAATAAAGAAACTCTTGATTTGAGAAAAGCAAAAAATGTGAAACTTGGTTGGAGAGTAGATTGGCCTATGCGTTGGGCTTATGAAAAAGTTGTGTTTGAGCCAGCAGGAAAAGATCATCACTCACAAGGAGGTTCTTTTGACACTGCTCGACTTGTTTCAGAAAGTATTTACGGCTGGAAAGCTCCTATTAGCTTTAGATATGATTTTATTGGACTCAAAGGTTTACCTGGCAAAATGTCTTCTTCAAAAGGCAAGGTAGTAAGCCTTGTAGATGTTTTGGAAGTGTACCAACCTGAGGTTTTACGTTATCTTTTTGCAAGCACTAGACCAAACACAGAGTTTGTTATTAGTTTTGACCTTGATGTTATAAAAATATACGAAGACTATGACAAAACAGAACGTATTGCTTGGAAGCTTCAAGAAGCAAAAAATGAAGAAACATTTCAAAAAGAATATAGAATATATGAGCTATCTCAAGTTGGTGACATGCCTAGTATGCCATCTTACCAAATTCCTTTTAGACATTTATGCAATCTATTGCAAGTGCAAGGGGGAAACATTGAGGCTGTTTTAGCTTCTCTCCCTGACTTAAAAGAAGAACAACGAGATAGACTAGAGCAAAGAGCAAAATGTGCATGGAATTGGATTAGAGAATCAGGGGCTCCTGAAGAATTTAAGTTTTCTCTCAATGAACCATCTTCTGTGCCAAGTGTGGAAGAAGATTTTGTTCCTGCTATAAAAAGAATAAAAGATGAGATTATTCCAGTTATTGAATCTCTCGATGAAAAGACGCTTTCTACAAAGCTATATGATGTGGCAAATGCTTTAGACAAAGAACCAAAAAGTTTGTTTACAGTTTTATATAAGATTTTAATCAATAAAGAACAAGGACCTAGACTCGCAGGTTTTATGAAAATAATCGGTAAAGAAAAACTTATGAGTCTTTTTGATAGGTTTTAGTTGATATTTTTTAGCTTGCAATCTAAAAACTCTTAGGTTAATAATACTTTCATTAACCTAAGAGCTTTCTTCAAGATACTAATTCAAAATTATTGCTTAATAAATTCTACATTTTCTTTATACGCAGGGTTATCGTTATTATCTAAACCCAAATATACTTTGTTTGCAGTTATCGTTGTGGCTACATTCAAAGATTGTCCTTGTGAGAGAGTTAAGACAATTGGGTTGATCTTACTTAAATATGGAGCAGTTTTTTTAGCTCCTTCAATTGTAGGAGTTATATAATAACTGTCGAATTTTGAATTGTCCTTTAACATTGCCTTCATCATTTGCAAAGATGCTTCTATCTCTGCTTTTTTTTCTGCAGTAATATTTGATTTTGTAAGTTCTGCTTCGTACATTTGAATCATATAAGGAATCATAATTTCAAGTGAAAACTTCTTAAATTTCTCTAAAGAATTAAAAGTACCATCACTCAGGGCTTTTTCAAGTACTCCGATATATTCTTTTAAGGCTCTCTTTGCATTTTCATCACTTGTTTTGCTTAGTGCAGTTTTTAATTCAGCGAGGTATTCCTCTGTCTCTCTTTGCTCCTCTTTAAGCAGGTTAAACACAGTATAGTTTTTGAAAAACTCTATATTCTTATCGAGTTTTAAGCTCACTTCGCTTTCTTTAACGTCGTATTCTGCAACATAGAATTTTTTTGATTGTGGCAGATGAACCACACAAGTGTTGCTATCACTTGCGAAATGTAGTTCCGCCTCGCTCATATTGTTGTTTAATGGCTTGGTTTTCCAGACAGTGTCTTTAAGTATTTCATTTGCAGAACCGTCACCTTTGATGTCTTCTTGTGCCATAGCACTGTTTACTTCATTTTGTCCTCCATTTGCGGTACTATGACACCCCATAAAAGAAAACAGAACCAATAGCATTCCAGCTTTTAATAAAGTTGATATTTTTATATTTCTCATAATTAACCTCCTAATAACGAGAAAAATTTAAGCACTTATTTAAAAGTGTAAACCACGGCTAATACAACAATCTTTTTTAAATTATGTTACAAAAGGATAACAAAAAACTCCTAGGTTAATAAAGCAAAATTTTCATTAGCCTAGGAGCTTTTTTGTTGTTTTAGAGATGTACTGACTAATTCAGTTTCGAATCAATCAGTGTCGCTTTAGTTAAAACTATTGTTTATTGAATTCTACATTCTCTTTATACTCAGGTTTGTCATTATTATCTAAGCCTAAATATACTTTGTTTGCAGTCATTGTTGTAGCTGTTGCTAAAGTTTTTCCTTGCGGAAGAGTTAATATTATAGGATTAATGCTTTGAAGATAATCAGCTGTTTTCTTAGATTCTGCAACTTGTTTCTCAAACTCTTGCGTTATAAGAGAAGGATTTTTTTGAATAGCTTTAAGAGTGTCTAAATCGTTTTGCATACTGGTTCTAACTTCAGGTGGGAGTGATGTATCTTTTAGCATAGCTTCTAATTGTTCAATCTGAGCTGGTATAATAATTTCAAGCATTAGTTTTTTAAACTTCTCTATTGACGTAAACATTCCTTCTTTAACAGCTTTTTTCATTGCATTTAGTGTCTTTTTCATTATAGATTTAAGTTCTTCAGGAATATTAGGATCTGCAATTTGTCCTTCAATATCTTTTATTTCCTTTTCAAAATCAGCTTCCATATCCTTAATCATTTGTTCACCAGTATAGTTCTTTAATGCTTTAATGTTCTGATCAAGCTTTAAGTTAATTTTGTCATCCTTGAGGCTATATTCCGCAAGATAAAAATTGATACCATTATTTATTAAAACTCTTATCTTACACAAATTAGTTTCGGAGTCAAATTCCAATCTGGACACTTCCATTGAACCATTCCCACCTCCCATAGCTTGAGAATAGACCCATGCTGTTCCTTTAAGATTTTCATTAGCTTTTTCACTTCCAACAATGTCTGGTAAACCAGATGGCTTATCTGGATTTGAATCAGGTGATTTGCTTTGTGGACATGCAAAAAATGTCAATGTCAAAATCAACATTAAACACACTTTTAATAAAGTCAAAATCTTACCATAACTTCTCATAGTAACCTCCTAGAATGAGAAACTTAAAACGCTAGTGTACACAACATAAAGCACACCAACCAATGGTTTAAACAATACTACTTTATTTTATGTTACTATCGCAGGGATTTCAACATTTATACCAAAGTTTTAATGCCTACTGCTTATAATTTGAGAAATTGACATATTTAGCCGAAAAACTATAGTGCGATTGTCTATTCTGAGCTATTAGGAGTAAGAATATTAAACTAAAGAATTTTATCAGATTATTTTTAGTGTTCTCTTTTTTCTCACTTTCTTTGGGCAAAGTGTATTCAAAAGATAAGGCTAACTATAAAGAAGCAAATCGCCTAATCAAAAATAAAAAACAAGATACAGCTATAGAAAAGATTATTGAAATCTTGGAATCACATCCTGAATCTCTTAACACTGCGTCTGATTTGCTTAAAAAAGCAATGAAAAATCAAGATAAATTCGTTTCTCAATTTCTAGCAATAATAGCACAACTTTATGAAGACCCAGACAACAACCAAAGGATTTTGCAAATTATTGCAAACATAGAAAAGTTGAATACAGCAATGGAACCAGAAATGGTTGAATTCTTGCAAAAACTAAAAATATCTTCTCTCTATGCAACCAATAGGATAAAATTTAATAAAATAATGAAGGAAGGAACAGATCTAATAAAAGGCGAATTATACCTTGAAGCATTATCCAGATTCATGGAAGGTTATTCAATTTGTTATCCTGAGTATGTTGAAATATATGAGAGTACCGAAAGACTTACTAAAACAGAAGACACTCTTAAAGCAATTAGAAGTTCATATAGTGATTTTCGTAGAGAATATGCTAAGTTCCTAAACACAATGAACGCTTATAAGCTCATGTTAAGACAAAACATCTCAAAACCAGATTCTGAAACTATTTTAGCTTTTGAAGAAGAAATTAAACAAATGCATGCTATAAGCCAAGGTGTCCTTCTAAATGGAAGGATCCTATCTTCTTTTCTTTCAGAAGATGAAAAAAAGGCAAATTTTCAAGAAGATTCTTTCTTACCATATGCAACACGTATTACAATGGGACGTGCAAATGCAACAGAATGTGAAGGGATTTCTGGTGCATTAGAACAAGCTCTTTTTTCTAGGCTTAGTGATTTACAAGAATATATTATTTCTTTAGTTCAAAGGACTTGTTCGAATAGTTTTCCTAGATTTAGATTTGATATTCCAACTGATTCCAGTTTAAATACTATTATTACAAATTACATAAAAGAGTATGGACGCATTATAGATTTGATAGAAAACATTAATAAAACGAATACAAGATTTCCATTAAATCAAAGAAATAATAAAGAAAATTTAGCCCTTCTATCAACATTAAATGACATAATAACTGATTCTTTCTCTCTTTATGATAAGTATCTTGTTATAAATAAGAAAAATTATAAAGATGATGATTATGGAAAATCAGAAGAAGATATAGAAGAACTCAAATCTCTTATTTTTCAGTTTGGTCCAGTGCAAAGCAGATTGATTGTGTTTTCTTTTGAAAGATTCACAAAAGAAAGAGCTGATCTTATAAACATTCAAACTCAGATGTTTACCAACATTTCCAATCTTTATCAAAATAGGCTTGCAAATTATGCACGCTTAAAAAATATTGATGGAAAGAAATTTTATAAGGAACATGAAGCAGAATTTGCTAGTACGAAGAAGTTAGTTGAAGGAACAAAGACAAATACTGATTCTTCTGAAGAAGTTTATTATCCTACAGAGGCTTTAGCACAATTCGAAAAACAAACAGCTCAATTGAAAAAAGATATAAAAACTCTTGAAGACGCTATTAACTTTCTTTCGCAAATGTCTCAAGAATTCGATCCAAATCTAACAACTCAAACACATTTTAATGGCATTCAAGATAGTGAGCAAAAACTTAATACTCTCTTATCAAATCTCACAGCAATTTCAATCAGCACACGAAGCAATATATTTAAAATTGAGCTTGCAAAACGTGAGGCAGATTTTAGATATAACGAAGCTTTAAGGATGTTCAAACTTTCAGATTTTATATTAGCAAGAGAAAATATTGCACATTCTCAAGAAAAAAGTAATGAAGCTTTGAAAATGGAAGAGAATGCAGAATATAGAAACATGGTTGATACTCGCCTTTCAGAACTTGGACAAGAAATAAATAAAAAAGAAAACGAAATGGTTGTTCGTGAGGTAAGAAAATATATTGATGAAGCTAAAAAGCTATATTTTAATGGAAATTTTGGAGAAGCTGAAAATACTCTAATTAGAGCAAAGAGTCGTTGGGCTACTACAAACATTGAAGAAAACGAAGAAATCCAAAACTGGTTAAACATAGCACAAACTGCTAGCGTGATGAAAACTGGAAGAACTATACCTCAATCCGTTGCTCTTTATCCTCAGATGATTCAACTTCTTAATAATGCAAATCAACTTTATGATGAGGCTAATAGTATTATCAAAACAGATAGAAAGCTTGCACTAAAGAAGTTAAATGAAGCTAGAAACAATATAAGACAGGTATTATTAGTATACCCATTGAATCAGGAGTCTGGACAACTTAATTTGAAAATTGATCAATTGATAGATCCAGAAAATTTTCAAGCTCAAGTGCAGAAAAAAATTGCTAGAATTAGAACTGATTACAGAAGGAATCCACGTGATTCTTATGTAGAGATTTTGAATTTATACATAATGGATAAAAACTTTCCAGGACTTTCAAAGTTAAAAGATGAAATTGAAATATATTTGGGACTTAAAATATTACCCCCTGATATGACACAAGTGAATCAGTCAATTGCACTTACCAATGAGGCAGACAACATATATAAAGCTGGAGATAAAACAAAATATGAAGAAGCTTTGCAAAAACTAGATAAGGCAATAAGATTAAACCAAAATAATGAAAGAGCAGCTCTTTTAAAAGACAGAATCCAAATGGCAATGGGAGGCACCGCTATTGCTATTTTATCTTATGCAAATGAAGAAAAATATAGACAAGCAGTTTTGGCATTGCAAAGAGGAAATAAAATTACTGCAATTTCTCTGGTAGAAGAGCTATTAAAAGACCCAGAAGGTAGAAAGTCTGCAAAAGTTCATGACTTAAAAACGAGGATCAACACACAATTATGACAAAAAAAATTGTATATTACATATCTATTATTTTCCTCTTTCTTTCAGCACACCTCCATTGCGATAAGTATTATTGGGAAACACCTACTCGTATGTCAATCAAAAACACTCAATTTTTGCATTCAGCCAGCAAAGCAGATGTTTCGGTTGCTGTTTGGCAAGAAATTGTACCTGAAAGTGATACGAAAGGTGTTCTATATGTTTCTTTATCTGTTTATTCAGATGGGCAATGGTTTACAAATGAAAGGATAACACCTCCTATACCATATAGCATGAATGTTCCTTCTGTTACATCCTGCACTATAGGAAATGATGGTTCTATCTTAATAGCGTCACTAAATGAAAAAACAAAATTGGTAATTTATAAAAGTAGTGATAATGGTCATTCATTTGAATCAAATGAAATATCTCTTGACGCAAATGATTATTCTTCACCATATATCACCACTACCTCAAAGGGAGACTATCTTCTTTTTCTTTCAAGAGGTTTTGATGAAAAGTTTTCACTTTTAACTAGTTTTTCAAGTAATGGTGTTGAGTGGAGTGGACTAACTCCATTTATTTCTAGTTCTATAAGTGACAGAGCTTTTTTACCCACTCATGCAGTTTCTTTAGCAAGAAAGAGTAGAGATATAATTATTTTTCAAGCTTTGGTAACAATTAACGAGAGAAAGTCATATCAATTGTTTTCAACATATTCAACTGATGGTTGCAAAACATTTTCGATTCCACAACAAATCACAGTTGATGGGGATTTTCAAAATGAAAGACCTGATATAAAACCTCTATATGGTCATAATGAATTTATTATTGCATGGGAAAGAAATAGAAATCGCTCCACTGATGTAGGGATTTGTTCTATGTTTTTGAATAACAATGGCATAGCAACTTCTCCTGCAACCGAAATATTTAACTCTACGGGGAAGTCTATAAACCCTAAAATATTAGTGATTAATAATAATCCGATTATTTGCTGGACATATGAAAATGAAGGTCGTAGTGGTGTTTATATATATGATTACGAAACTCAAGAAGTATTAAGAGTTCGATCTGTCGCTGGTAATATGCTTTTTGCCCGCCCTTATAATATTGCAGGAAACTTGGAACTTCTTTGGCAAGAAGGGCAAGATATAAAACATATCATGCACATTAAACCAGATAGTTCTGTGCAACGTCCAACTTTAATTGGAAAAGTTGAATCACAAAAAAAAGATAAGAAAAAACTCAGTGTTAAAATCAATTTTCCATTTGATTCTTCTGGTATTGCAGGTTATTCATACAATTGGTCTAAAGATGAACCTCCCCAATACGTTGAAGAAGAAATACAAAAGTTCCCATCAGAGAATGTTCTCACATTCGAACCTGAAGAAGATGGTCAATGGTATGTTGGAGTTAAAGTTGCAGACTATGCAGGAAATTGGTCTAATATGAGTGTAACTTCATGTAGTATTGACACAACTCCCCCTATGCCTCCTGAGTTTCTCAACCTAGATATTGATTCAAATGCTTTTTGTGTTTCTAACAATTTAAAGATTGAGTGGTTGACACCTGAAAAAGATGAAAATGGAGGTGTTGAAGCACAGATAAGAGGTTATACGTGGAAAATAGAAAGCTTAAACCTTAAGGATCTCTATCAAGATTTTATAAATGAATGCAAAGAAAAAGAAGAACAGGTCTCTGATGAGGCATTGCAAGAATATTTAGATGGAAGAGTTGTTATAAAAGGCTCTCTACCGGCTTTCACACGAACACGTAGTAATTATATTGATTTAAGAAATTATGATAATGGAATATATTGCTTAAGTGTTTCAGCCATTGACGCAGCAGGAAATATTGGAAGCCCTTCATTAAAGTTTTTTGCATTAAATAAATATATTGCTTACACAACAATTAACAACATAAGCGTAAAAAAAGATTTGGATGGTTCTTTCTCACTTACACTTTCTGGACGTGGTTTTAAGGAAGATGGAGATATTGAAGAAGTATTCCTTGACAAGGATGGAAAAGCTCCATACGACCTCACTTTGAATAAAGGTGAATTTTCTATCATAACAGATAGACTTATTTCAAAAATACATATTGATGACTTAGAAGAAGGTGACTATAGGATAGGTTTGAAACATCCAACTAGAGGTTTGTATTTTACGACCAACTACATCACAGTTGATGAGATGGGAACAATAAAGTTTGGAAATTATGAATATTCATATAAACATAAATGGCAGATAGAAAGTGATGCATATTCTATCTTCAATTTTAATTTTTATGTAAAACTTGCTCTTTTATGTCTATTCTTTGTGGCCTTAACCTTGTATGTGATAGGTGTCACTAAAATTATAAAAGAATATAAGAGTTTACGAATAGAAATGGCATTACTTTTGAAAGGAGATGATATGTCAAAGGAAGATAAGAAAAAGAAATCTAATGAAATAAAAATTAGAGGCTTTGGATTAAGATTTAAACTGGTTCTTTTCACTGTTATGCTTGTAATTTCAATTATTCTCCTTTTAGCCATTCCTCTTCTTTCGCATTTTTCTAAAACACAAAAAGATCTTCTTGCAGATAGCTTAGTTTCTAAAACTGAAACAGTTTTGGAAAGTATTGTTTCTAGCTCTCGTTCCTATCTGAGAGAAAAAAATATCTTGGAATTAGCCTTCTTAACAAATCAGGCAAATGATATAGATGATATAATTTTCGCTACTATTACTAGTCAGCAACAAGATGGAAAAAAAGAAGGGTATAATTTTGTATGGGCATCTAGTGACCAGAATATTCTAAAACATATAAACACAGACTCATTGATGTTAGGAGAATCTGAACTAAAAGGTTACACAGAAGAAGATTTAAACGAAACACTTAATAATTTAAATCAAGAAGCTATTGAATATGTGGGAAAGGCTTCGCGTCTTGTTGGAGACCTAAACAAAGAGGCACTTAATTTTGTGACAAGACAAGATGAAGAAGGCAAAGAAAAACGTGATGAAATACAAGCAACTATTAGAGAGACAGAAGAATATATAACTCAAAGATTAAAAGGACTTTCTAATAGTGCAATGGGTTCTTACCCTAACTTTAATCCAAATGAGCTTTCAAGAGAAAGATTGGAATATTTATTTTATAAACCAATTTTGTATAGACAATCACAAGAAGATGACACTTTCGTGCATGGAATTGTATACCTAAAAGTGTCTATAGAAAATCTTTTGAATGCAGTAGAAAAGAAACAACAAGAGGTTATTGCTATTACATTGACAATTTCACTTATAGCATTGCTAGCTGGAATCTTGGGTGCTTGGATATTGGCTAGTATCATTACCAAACCATTAAAAGAGCTTGCAGTTCATGTTGCTATGATTAGAGACACAGAAGACAAAGAAAAATTAAGTGGAAAAAGCATGCAAATAAAGCAAAAAGATGAAGTAGGTCTTTTAGGAGAAATTATCAATGAATTAACTGATAATTTAAGTAAGTCAGCAGCAACGACCAAAGACGTTACTGTTGGTAAAGAAATACAAAAAATGTTTATTCCGCTAGACACAGATTCAACAGGTAGAAAGTTAATTTCTGGTAAGACTATTGAGGATAATGTTGAATTCTTTGGTTATTACGAAGGTGCAAAGGGTGTTTCTGGAGACTATTTTGACTACATTAAACTAGATGATAGGTACTATGCAATTATAAAATGTGACGTCTCTGGTAAAGGAGTGCCAGCATCTCTTATTATGGTGGAAGTAGCAACTTTGTTTGCCAACTATTTCAAAGATTGGTCTTTTAAGAAAAATGGCTTTAACATGAGTGGTATTGTAAGTCGCATAAACGATGCTATAGAAACTAGAGGTTTTAAGGGTAGGTTTGCAGCTTTTACGCTTTGCATTTTAGACAGTGTGACAGGTGCAACTTATTTTTGTAATGCAGGAGATAACATCATAAATATCTATGATGCAAGTGAAAAAAAGATGAAAGAAATCACCTTAAAAGAAACAGCAGCAGCTGGGGTTTTCCCGACTATGTTAGTAGATATGAAAGGTGGTTTTCCAGTAGAACGCCTTGATATAAAAAGTGGTGATATCCTTTTCCTATATACTGACGGTATTGAAGAAGCAAAGCGCATGTTTAGGGATGAAAAATTACAAGTAATAGTGTGTAACGAGCCAGGACTTTCAGAAGGAGATTGGCACGAAACACATACCGTGGGACAAGACGGTGAAGAAATGGGAAAAGATAGGGTTAATGCTATTATAGAAGCTGTTTTCGCAAAAAAGAAATTTATATTGAAGAAAATGCACAATCCTATAGCTAATGAATTATTTGAATTTGATTTTACAACATGTGAAGGCACAATTGAAGAAGCCATTTTAGCATTAGTTTCTGTTGAAAAGATATTTAGACTTTATAGAGATGCAAGTGCTACGAGTTTTGACCATGTTATCGTTGATAAGAAAGTGGATTTATTTTTGAATAAGCACTTTTTGCAGTATCCTACTTATTGCTTAAACAGAGAACCACATCCTGAGTATGCTGAATATTTGTATTACACAAATATTAGGGAAGATGAACAATATGACGATCTTACAATTTTAGCAATAAAAAAGAAATAATAAAAACTTTTTGGTTATACTAAAAAATAATGAGTAATAGAATATCAGTAAAATATTTAGTTTTCTGCTTAATAGTAGTTTTTTTATTCACTAGCTTTACTTTTCAAAAAGAATACGGAGTATTTTTAGGACTTAATAATAGTGATGTAAAAAAACTTAAATCTTACAAAACAATTGTAGTTGAAGGCGAAGAATTTAACGAAAATGATGTTCAATATTTTCATCAAAATGCTCAAAAAGTGTTTGCATATTTAAACATTGGAGCATTGGAAGAATATAGAAGCTATTACAATAAATATAAAAAATTTGCTTTAGGTGTTTATCAAGATTGGCCAGATGAAAAATGGATTGATGTTTCAAAAAAAGAATGGCAGAAATTCATTGTAGAAGCTAAAGCTTTTGAATATTATAAAAAAGGTTTTGACGGTTTTTTTATAGACAACACAGATGTGTATTATCAATATAAAACAAATGAAATATATGAAGGATTGGTGTCAATCTTAAAAGGTCTTAGCCAATACAAAATGGAAATATTAATCAATGGTGGAGACACTTTTGTTGAACGTTTAATTGATGAGTCCATTGATATCTTTGATGCTGTAAATCAAGAATGTGTCTTCACTTCAATAGATTTCAAAAATAATAGGTATAGAGAACAATCAAAAAAAGAAAACAAATACTTTTTGGAATATCTAAAAAAAGTGAAAGCATATAACAAAAAAGTATATTTATTGGAATATGGGGCGAATGCTTCCATAAGAAAAAAAATTGTAAATTATTGCGAAGCTCATCAATTTAATTATTTTATTTCTTTAGATAAGAGCCTAACAAAAGAAATGCCCCTTCCTTAATTAGCTTAAGTAAGTGGCATTTCAAGTTTTTTAAGTTATACTACACTTTAAATATTTCAACTTCTTTTACAAGACTATCAATACTCATCTTATTTTTTTGACTAATTTCTGCAACCTCGTGTATTGCATGATTAATTTGCATAGCTCCTGTAGCCATTTCATTCATGCTATCAGTGATTACACGTGTTAAACCATCAAGTTTATCCATTTCTATGGCAACACCTTCACTTCCCTTTAACATTTCGGCAGAACCTTGTTGCACTTCGTTTGTCACAGAGTTGATATCTTTAATAGCAATTAATACCTCTTTGCTTCCATGTTCCTGTTCTTTCATTGCTTCAGTTAGGCGGTGACTCATTTCTCTAACTTCTTCGCTTAAATTAAAAATTGCATTAAATTTAGTTTCAACAATTTTAGAAGATTCTGTGAGACCTTCAATCTCAACTGAAAGCAACTTTAGAGTCGAAGTAATTGTCTTTCCTTGTGTGCTAGAATCTTCTGCCAGTTTTCTAATCTCATCAGCTACAACTGCAAAACCTTTTCCTGCTTCTCCTGCATGAGCTGCTTCAATTGCAGCATTCAT
>CAUUAF010000013.1:0-25484 GCA_963543085.1 uncultured Treponema sp.
TTATATTGACATTCACTACTCTATTAAGATATCATTCAACTCATGTGTAGTGTTATTAATTCAGAATGTGCAGGATGTGTTGAGCTTTATAGCTCTAAATCTTCTATTTTATAGGACACCGTCAAATATTTTGACGGTGTTTTTTTTTGCATATATGAAAAGCACATGGCAGAAGGAGTGAATATGGCTGGTTATTTTAGCGGTAGGTCGTTGACTATTATTGATGATCTTTCAATTAATGAAAGAAAATATCTTTTTAGAAAAACTAGAGAATTAAAAAAGGCTATTCAAGAAAATGACATAAAAAAAATGGATGAGTTTCGTATAAATGACAAAGATTTTGGCATTTATGAAGTATTTTTGGAGTCTAGCACACGTACGAAAGAATCTTTTAGAAATGCAGCTGATTTTCATCATGTGAAGTTAAACGACTTTATTTCTTCTGCTTCTTCCTTAAATAAGGGGGAAAGTTTTGCAGACACGTTTAATACGTTAACTGGGTATAGAAATAATATTTTTATAATAAGAAGCGAAATTGAAGGAGTCTGCAAGTGGTTAGAAGTGGAATCTAAAGAATTCGCAAAACGCAACGGAATTAAAAACTTTCCAAGCTTCATTAATGCAGGAGATGGAAAACACGAGCACCCAACACAAGAGCTTTTAGACGAGTTCACATTTTTAGAAGATAATGATTGGTCAACAAAGAAAATCCATATAGCACTTGTAGGAGATTTGTATCATGGACGCACAGTGCATTCAAAAGCAGATGGCTTAAAATTATTTGATTCAGTTGAAGTAGATTTAATAGCACCAAAAGAATTGGCAATGCCTGAATACTACAAACTCAAAATGAAAGAAAATGGTTTTAAATTGAGGGAGTTTTCTTCCATAGGAGAATATTTGGAACAAAAAGATGTAGCACTAATTTGGTATTTCACAAGGCCTCAACTAGAACGTATGGGGGTCGATGTTTTGCAAATGGCAGCTCGCTTACGTTCTGCAATAACTTTTAAGGAAGAGTTTATGGAAAAGCTTGATAGCAAAACAAGGTTTTATCATCCTCTTCCTCGTCATAGGGAATACCCAACAATTCCAACATTCTTGGATACAACTAGCTTTAATGGTTGGGAACGTCAGTCAATAAATGGTATGTATGTTAGAATGACACTTCTTTCTATGTTTGGAGGCAAAATTGGAGATGATTTTGAACATAAAGATGAAGTGGAGCATAAGGAGGAATTTTCTGATGAAGAGTATATCATTAAGGTGGCACTAAGCAAAGATTCTAAGAAAAATTCTGATAGTTTTGCAGAAGGGGTTCGTCCTATAAGAGAAGGCATTGTTATAGACCATATATGTAGGGGGCAAGCTCCTTATATCATTCGTCGCCATATTTCAACTATAATAAGAGTTATGGGGTTAGAAAATGGTAAGGGGGGAGAATGGGTTTCAACTTCTACAAAAGATCCTAGTATCTTTAAAGGGATTATTTTTAGACCTGGTTCTTATAGTTTTGAGAGAAAAAATTTAAAAAGACTTGCAGCTGTTTCTCCTGGTTGCACTCTTAATATAATAAAAGATGGAAAAATACACGAAAAATATAGGGTTCACTTGCCACCTCGCATATATAATTTTACAGATATAGCTTGTAGAAACGAAGAGTGTGTGTCTCATCCATCTCACTGTGAGGGAGTGCCAGCTATGTTTTATAAGACAAAAAATGATATGTATGTTTGTAAATATTGTGGTCATATCCATAGTTTTGCAGAAATATGGCAATAAAAGGAGTTATAATTTGCGGTTTCCATTATTAATATGCTTTGCTACTATCTTGCTCTTAACAGGTTGTACAAAAAAAGAAGGTTTTGAAAACATTAATCTTCCTAGTGACACAGCTATAACTAATTCTATGCAATATGCTGTGATTATAGAGCCTTATGTTTCTTTTAGAGATAAACCTTCAGATGACGGAATCACATCAGGGCATGCAAGAAGTGGCGAAGTTTTTTCTGTTGAAGCAATAAAGGTTGAAATGAAAAATGGAAAACAAATTTTATGGGTTAATTTAAAAGATGCAGGCTGGCTTATTTCTTCTTCCATTAGGCTATATTCAACAAGAGAAAAAGCTAGTACTGCAGCAAAAAAATTAAAATAAAATTGCTATTAAGTCGATAACGATGGGTATGCCATCTTTAGTAGCGTTGTATTCAATTGGTATAGCGAAATATGCATTAGATGCCTTTGTTGATAAAAAATCAGTGGTTCATCTTGCTATAGAAAATGCTTTATTGTTGCCTGAATGTAAAAAAGTTCTCATTTTAGTTGATAATAAAGACCGAAAGATTATAGAGAATGTATTAAAGGACTTTCCGAATAGCAGTTCTATAAGTGTGTTGCCTTTAGAAAAAATGACGGCTAGGCTTTTTTTTAAAGCTTGTAGTAATGAAAAACTTGAATGCACCGATGTTTTTATTGCGCCTCTTGAAGCTCCTTTTATTGATGTAAGTGAGACTCAAAAACTATATTCACAACACACCAAATATAAGGCTGAGTATTCTTTTGCTGAAGGATATCCTGATTTTATCTTTCCACAGGTGTTGAATATAGGTTTGTGTGATATTTTAGCTGAGTTTTCTAAAGATGATGAAAGAATAATTAGTCATGATTTTGTATTTGATATAATCAAAAAAGATATAAATTCTTATGATATAGAAACTTACATAGCTAGCGAAGATGTGAGAATGCTAAAACTGAAATTTATTGTGGAAACAAAAAGAGATAAGCTTCTGTGTCAAAACTTCTTAGGTATAACAGCTAGTAATTACAAGCAGATGATAGCTCCCTTAAAATTAAAAACGCTTCCTCGTTATTATATGATTGAAATATCGTCAAGTTTGGAATATCAGCCAATATATAGACCAAAAATTAAAGACAGGGAATTCATGTCTTTTGAAGATTTCTCTTTTATAGTGGAGAAAATTGCAGGTTTTTCAGATGACGCTATAATTTCGTTTTCTTTATATGGCGAACCGTTAGAACACCCACAGTTTGAACAGATGGTTAAAAAAGTTTTGTCATATCCTAATCTCACTGTTTTGATTGAAACTCATGGAACGTCTAAAGACGCAAAAGAAAAATTAGAGCATATAAAAGATTTTGTGCAAACGGCTCCTATTAGACCTAGTCTTACTCCACCGCTTTACTGGATTACGTTTATTGATGCAATAAACGCAAACACTTATGCAAAAATTTATGATGTGAGTGAAGAAAAAGCCAAAGAGCTATTAACTAAAGCTAATGAGATAGCAGAGCTTGCTAAAGTATATTTTGAAAAAAATGCTTTTGTGCAGATTGTTAGAATGAATGAAAACGAAGATGACCTTGAAGATTTTTATAGATCGTGGAAAGCAAAAAACATCGAAGTTATTATACAAAAATATGACCACTTCTGCAAATTTTTGCCAGATAGGAGAGTGGCGGACTTATCTCCATTAAAAAGGATGCCATGTAGACATATAAATAGAGAGATGTGTATTTCTTTTGATGGGGATGTTTTGATGTGCCATGAAGATGTAAGGCACCAGAATGTATTAGGCAATGCGAAGAAAGAAGAACTAAAAGACATCTGGCAAAGATTTGATGAAAAATGTATAGAACAATCTAATTTAAATTTTGGAGATTTATGTGAATCATGCGATGAATATTATACCTACAACTTTTAATGAACATGCCGTTCCATACACGCTAGTGGGTGGTAGGAACTTTAAAAGAGATTTAAATGACGTTGGGGCTATAGTGATGAGCCGTGGAGGCTGGTACAATTTTTCTTCCATTATAAAGAGTTTGCTAGATATAGGTTGTACATCTATCATTTCTATAGAATCTCCTAAAAAGTCTATAGATCTAGAACACATGATTAATGAATATCCTTTTGTTAAATTTTTATTACCATCAGAAAAAACGACGGTAGGAGAAGTTATAAACATTGCGATATCAGAGTTAAAGACTGACTATGCGATTGTTTTATGGAATGATCAATCTATTTTAGATAGCAATCATCTTGCCAAAGTAATAACAGAAGCCAAGAATTTAGGCAGAATGTGTTTGAGTCCTGTTTCTATAACAAAAACAAATGATATTATTGCTGCTCAAATGTTGCCTATTTTGAAAGATGGTCACTTTTCCACAGAAGCTATTCCAATTATTCAAAATAACACACGTAGTATATATGCTTTTGATTTTACTGGAATATATAATTGTAAGAAATTCATTGATTTTGGAGGATTTGATTATACACTAACGAATCCTTATTGGCAAAATCTTGATTTTGGCTTTCGCACATTCCTATGGGGAGAAGAGATTTTGATAAACACTCATTTCAAAGTGAAATATTTAAGTAGTATTCCCGTAGAAGATACCTCTTATGATGATTCATACACAAGATTTTATATAAAAAACTTGCGTCCAACAGTTGCAAATGGCAAAGCATATATAAAGTTTGATGTGTTTTTTTCTTATATGAAGGGTATGGGGTTTAATCCATTTATGGCATATAACTATTTTAAGATTGGTGCTAATTGGGTTAAAAAAAATCAAAAGAGATTTACCGTTCCCCCCTATGATTTAATTAGCAATTGGAGAGAAATGTAATGGCAGAAATAAAAAAAGGTGTTGCTGTAGTACTTCAATGTAGGTTAGGTTCAAAACGCTTGCCTAATAAGGCTCTTCTTCCATTAAACTCAGTTCCAATGGTTCAGCATGTTATGCGTGTGGTTAAAAACATAAAAGCGGAGCATCATATATTAGCTTGTGACTTCTCCTCTTATAAGGCTTTAAAACCTCTTTCGGATGTTGAAGGCTTTGAATGTGTTGCAGGAAATGAAGATGACGTACTTTCTAGGTTTTGTAAGGTTATAAATGAGATTACTTCAGAAAATCCAATTGAAGTTATAGTTCGTGTTACAGCTGATAATCCTTTCATATTTGTAGAGGCTGCAAATGCTTCCATTAACCGTTATTTTGAACTTTCAGAGCCTGATTATTTTACATTTACAGGCTTACCTGTAGGTAGTGGTGTGGAACTTTTGAATGCAAAAAGTTTATTACTAGCAGAACAATTGACTAAAGATTCGTATGATAGGGAGCATGTAGGACCAGCTTTATATAGGCATGAAGATAGGTTTAACTGCGTTAGAGAGCCTTCTCCCCACCTTTGGTATGATCCAGAAATGAGGACTACTGTGGATAATAAAGAAGACTATATTCGTAGTTTGAATATGATAAAATACTTTAATATAAAAGGATTTAGTGGTGATTTTAATCTTTTGAATATTAAAGAAGCATATGAATATGCAACAAAATTAATAGTTTTTTATCCATCCGTTAGAATTGGGGAAGGAACAGGGCATTTAAGACGTGTGGTAGGCATTATACATCAAATATTGAAAGATATCCGATGTGCTATTTACATCAAAAATAAGGGAAGAGTTAAGGATGTAGCACACAATATTTTGAAAGAATTGCCTGAAGAAGTGATTGTTGATGAGTTTCCAAAAGATACATCGATTATTGTTCTTGATAATTTTAGAACTAGTCAAGATGAGATGTTGAAGTTAAAGGCTATAGCTCCTGTGGTTGCTATTGATGAAGGAGGGGGAAGAGAGCTTGCAGACTTCTTGCTTGATGTGCTTCCAGCCTTAAAAATGGAGAACAAAAAAGAAAACTTAAAATATTTTGCAAATATTGAAGATGTTACTTTTATTCCACTTCCATTAAAACGAAAAGTGAATAAAAGCTTACATAAAATAGTTCCTTCACAAACGAAAGTGCTTGTGGTTTGTGGTGGAGAGAATGCTTCAAATATGGCTATGCCTGTAGCTAAACATTTAGACAACATTGGTTTTCAGGTTTCTGTGTTAGCTCCAAATTTATCTTTTGAAGACATTACAAGATGTTCTCAAGATATTAAAACATATTCTGTGATAGAGAATTTAAAAGAAAGACTGCATGAGTGGGATGTTGTGGTGACCCACTATGGTTTTACAGCTTTTGAGGCTTTGGTTGCAGGGTGTTTTGTCTTACTTTTATCTCCTACTCCATACCATTATAAACTTGGGAGAGAGGCGGGATTTGCAACTATAGAAAATTCTGAACCAACTGAGGAAGAGTTAAAAAGAGCTTTCTTTTATGGGTTAAAAGTTCCTAAGATTGTGGACACTAATTCAAAAGAGAAAAGCTTATCAGATTTTGTAAGAAATGTTTTTAATGCAAAAAAATGTAATTGCCCTATATGTGATGAAGACTGGTCTAATAATGTGATTGTGAGAGCTCCTGATAAGACTGTTTCGTATTGTGAAAAGTGTCATATGCATTATCTTTCCTTTATATTGAAAGAACAAAGTGATTATAGTGCTACGTATTTTTTTGATGAATATAAGGCCCAATACGGAAAAACATATTTGGAAGACTTTGAAAACATCAAAAGGCTCGGCTTGGAACGCATGAAACACATAAATGCTGTTTATGATGAAGTTTTTCAAACTAAAGAAGACGTTAACATATTTAACACCGAAAAAAGATTATTGGATATAGGTTGTGCTTATGGACCATTTTTGGAAGCTTCAAAACAGAGTTTATGGCAACCAATAGGGACTGATATTTGTCGTGAAGCTGTGGAATATGTTAATAATACTTTGCATATTCCAGCCTTTGTTTCAGCTTTTCCAGCTATGCCTGATTCCTTTGAATATACATATAAGAAGCAATTGACTGGTTCTGGTTATGACACAAAGATAGAACCTATAAAAGATGAATCTTTTACAGCTGTAACTATGTGGTATGTTATTGAACATTTTCAAGATTTAGATGCAGTTTTGCAAAAAGTTTCTTCCCTATTGGTGCAAGGGGGAATCTTTGCATTTTCTACACCTAACCTTTCTGGTGTTACAGGAAGACAATCAATATATGAATTCGCATATAATAGTCCTATAGATCATTATTCAATTTGGGATTCTAATGAAGTTGTGAAAGTGTTAGAAAAATATAATTTTAAGGTTTGTAAGATTGTTTCTGTAGGGCATCATCCAGAGCGTTTTAAGTTTCCTCTTAAGATTAAAAAAGGGGGAATTATATGGAAGCTATTGGACTTTATAAGCAGAAAATATAGTCTTGGTGATGGAATGGAAGTATATTGCATAAAATGTGGAACTATTGACTAAATTTGTTTTTGTCTTGCAAAAAGAAAGCTGTCATTAATCTTTCTATTGAAATATATCATTTTTTAACCTATAATATGAGGTATTATGAAGGAACAGGCTAAACTTACTGTAGATAAGCAGAAATTACTAAATGCGATTAGAATGGGTGCTCCAGTTTCGATAACGTCGTATACGCTTCCGCGTGCGACAGAATCGTTTATTATGGACGTTACATCTGCTTTTTTGCAAATATTGCATCGTGAGGACATAATTGATTGTATCACGTATTGCTTAAAAGAATTGACCACTAATGCAAAGAAAGCAAATACTAAACGCATTTATTTTACTGAAAAAGGTTTGAATCTATTCAAACAATCAGAATATGAAGAAGGAATGAAAACCTTCAAAGAAGACACGCTTAATAATCAAGCACACTATCTACAGTTGCAAAAAGATGCTCGCCTTTATGTCAAAGTCACTTTATATGCTTCAGAAAGTGTTATCAAGATAAAAGTGCAAAATAATTCTCAGATGACTCGAACAGAGTTTAAACGTATGTTTGATAAAGTGGCAAGAGCAAAGCAATTTACTAGCTTAAACGATGCTATGACTCAAATATTAGATAGTTCTGAAGGGGCAGGTTTGGGTATTGTTATTATGATACTCATGCTTAAAAAGATTGGGCTTGGTGTGGACGCATTTGAGTTTTCGTCAGAAAATGGAATCACAGAAAACGTTATTACCATTCCTCGTAACACAAACTTTAGAAAAGATGTTGAAGAACTTGCAGATACCATTGCAGACTATATTGATAAGGTTCCACAATTTCCAAAGAGAGTTTCTGAGATTCAAGAAGCTATGAGAGACCCTGATGTTAAGATATCAAAGATAGCAGCTTTAATAAGTGAGGATATTGGTTTTGCAGCTGACTTATTAAAATGTGTAAACTCAGCAGCTTTTGGACTTTCAAAAAAGTGTATGAATATAGCAGAGGCTGTTAAGCTTATGGGGCTTAGGGGCGTGCAGAACATGGTGTATTCTCTTACGAGTATGCAAATATTGGGAAGTACGGAAGAAGACCAGAAAAAGCTATGGGACGATGCTTATAAACTCGCATTTTATTCTCTCAATGTTGCAAAAATGCATGGAGATAAGGCTATTATAGAAGATTCTTATGTATGTGGACTTTTACACTATTTAGGAAAGATAGTTTTTAGCTCTGTGTACCCAGAAACAATGGTTAAGCTAACAGAACTTCAAGCAGAGCGCAACATTCCAATTCAAGCTATGGACTATATTATGCAGGGAATGGGCTATGCAACTATTGGAGCAAGCCTTGCAACAAAGTGGAATTTACCAAAGCCTATAATTGACACGATAAAATACAAAAATAATTACAATGAAGCTCCTGAAGAAACCAGAGATCTTGTGATGACCATTTGTTTTGCAGACTTTATGAAGTGCTTTTCTGAAGGTACTATTGAATACTATCAAATACCAGAAGACCTTTTGAAGAAATTCAAGATACAAAACGAAGCAGAATTGACTATTCTCTGTAAGAAGTTGGAAGAAACTTTTGTGAATGGACTTAATACAGAGCAGTAGTTTTTACTATTCAGGAAAGTTTTATATGGACGATGAAGAAATAGGATTAGAAGAACTAAGAGAGATGGTAATTGAAATTTCAGTCAGTATGGTTAAAACCATGACTACGTTAAAGAAGGTAGCGATGGATAACGGTGTGGAGCTTTTTCCAAATGATGAAAAAAAACTTAGTGAGCTTCTTAAAGAAGCGAATGATATTGTTGACACAATTGATTCAATAGAAGAATCCTAAACAGCTGATGAAACACCCAGCATTTTCTAGGTGTTTCACATTGAAGCAAAATCTTATTCCAAGAGTCTTGATTCTATTATCTGTCTATAATCAAAGTTCTCAATTTGTAGGTAATATGAGGCAACGTCTAAAAGAGAAGCCATAGGGGCTAAGCCAATAACCTCGGTGCCAACTACAGAAACTCCATAGCGTAGTGCTTCCATCTTCACCATTTCATAAGCCTGATATAAGGATGTTTTTGTGTAGTCTGTCATATTCATAGAAACTTGCACAATATTTCTTTCTGTTAGTTCTACTCCCATTGCTTTAACATAACGCAAACCACCACCAATGTAGCGAACTTTTTTTGCAATTTTGTCAGCAATGTCTTTATTACTTGTTCCAAGATTAACATTGAAAGCAACAAGTGGCATACGGCACCCCACTGCAGTAACACCTGCTGTAGGGTGTATCTCAGTTCCTCCAAAATCAGGTTTCCATTCAGGCAATTTTATTTTTTCATTCATGCCTTCAAACTGTCCTTTTCTTATATTTGAAAGATTTTCTCTTTCTACAGAGCTAGCAGATTTTTCATACAAAAAGATAGGAATATTGTATGTTTCAGCAATCTTTTTTCCAACAACTTTCGAAAGCTCTATACATTCTTCCATGCTAGAGTTTTTAATTGGAATAAATGGAATAACATCTGTTGCTCCCATGCGAGGATGAGCTCCTTCATGCTTTGTGAGATCAATTAGTTTTGTGGCAACACCAACAGCTTCAACAACAGCTGGGACAAGGGCTTCTGGAGTTCCAATAACTGTCACAACAGAGCGATTGTGGTCTTTATCTGATTCATAGTCCAAAAGCTTTAAGTCTTGCTTGCCTCTAAAGACTTCAACAATGCTTTCCAATACTTTTGCGTCTCGTCCATTACTAAAATTCGGAACGCATTCAATAATTTTGTTCATATAAACCTCACCTTCCCCACAAATTAATATTTGTAAGAAATAACGTATATATAATAAAATAGCACCTTGTATGTTACCATAATTAGCAGATTTTCACAATAAAAATTATTAGACTTAAAATAGTGGGGTTGAGCTAAACAATTTAGAACACATATGTAGAAATTTATCTTTGTAAATCTTAATTGACATTTTCCTTTTTTGGAATATAATTTTTATCCTTATTATCCAATAATGTATGGAGAATGTATTTATGAAGAAATATGTTGTGTGTTTATTGTTTTTGTTTTTTGTCTTTGCGTGTGAATTAAATATAAAAAATGATAGTGAGCCTCTTTCACCTTCAAAACCTAAAGAGGTATTACAAGGATTTGTTTCTATTACGTTGCCAGAATCTGGAATTGTAGGAAAAAATCCATCTTATAAGACACCTATTGGAATTGATGCGGTTTCATGGAAAGGGGTGTTTGTTGAGGGCAGAACGGTAAAATTGTCATCTTATGCAATTGCACAATATGCAGTTACATATAAGTTGTGGAAGGAGGTTTTTGATTGGGCAAAAACTAAAGGTTATGTTTTTATTCAAGATGGTTGGAATGGAAGTGAGAATTCAGGTGATGAAGACCAACCTGTAACAAACATCACTTGGAGAGATGCTATAGTTTGGTGCAATGCTTACACAGAAAAACAAAATGGAAAAGATGATGAATGTGTTTATTTTGATAGTGAGCAAACAAAGAATATTATAAAAAATGCAATGGATTCTAAAAATTTTGAACATGTTTATTGCGAATTAAAAAAATCAGGTTTTCGTCTTCCCACAGAAGCAGAATGGGAGTTAGCAGCACGTATTCAAAAAGAAGGAACAGAAGCAACAAATGCTGAAGATTATGGTAATGGTTTATTTTTAACAAAATTAGATTCTGCAAGTGGAGCTCTTTTGCCGTGTCCATTTGAAAGTGTAGATTTACCTAAAGGTAAGACTTATGAAGATTTAAGAGATGAAATCGCTAAAGTAGCAATTTATAATAAATGGTTTAATGGAGTGGCTTTTGTTGATCAGATTCCCGCTGTTACAAAAACAGACAAGGTTGGAAGTAAGAGAGCAAATCAATTGGGACTTTATGATATGTCGGGTAATGTTTGGCAATGGTGTTTTGATATTTACAATGGAAATGTTAAAGCTGGAGATGATGGAAAAGCTGTTGTGGAAAATCCAATAGGAGCAAAAACTGGAATATATCCTAATAGAGAAAGCAGAGTTATGCGTGGTGGAAGTTTTTTTTATGATACAAAACAATGCACTGTAGGGTATAGGTTTTTTGGTTCAGTACTTCCTGGTATTGGTAACAAACCTGAAAGCATTTTTAAAACTAATGAGGTTGGATTTAGATTGGTTTATAGTAATTGATTGCTGTTTTCAACTAAACGGTTGCTTTTTTGCAATAGAAAATTTCCCCCAAAAATGCTATCCTGAATTCTGAAGTATAAAACTTTGAGAATGCAGGATATAAAAAGAAAATGGAAAATAAAGAAAGAGCAGAAAATAATAGAACATTAACATTAAAACCTGAAGAAATTGAGTCATTAAAAGCAAAATTAATTACGGGAATAAACATAGCGAATCAAAGAGACCTCATTAATAAAACCATAAATGGTGATGTGC
This sequence comes from uncultured Treponema sp., assembly GCA_963543085.1. Lineage (GTDB taxonomy): Bacteria > Spirochaetota > Spirochaetia > Treponematales > Treponemataceae > Treponema_B. The sequence goes on from CAUUAF010000013.1 coordinate 11,647, forward strand.
TTGAAATGATTAAATATATACCAGATGAATTTGCTAATTTAATCATTATTGACCCACCTTATAACCTTACAAAGAACTTTAATGGGATGAAATTTAATTCGCATTCAGAGAATAGCTATGATGAATATTTAGCAACTTGGTTTCCAGAAGTTTGCAAGAAACTTAAACCTAATGGAACCTTATATATGTGTGGTGATTGGAAATGTACTTCTTCATTACAAAGAGCTATAGAGAAAGAATTAACAATCATTAACAGAATCACTTGGCAGCGAGAAAAAGGTCGTGGTGCTAAATCTAATTGGAAAAATGGAATGGAAGATATTTGGTTTGCTGTCAAGAATCCAAATGATTACTATTTTGATGTTGAAGCTGTAATGATGAAAAGAAGGGTTTTAGCACCTTATAAAGTAAATGGAAAACCTAAAGATTGGGATGAATGTGAAGAGGGTAATTTCAGACTCACTTACCCTTCTAACTTCTGGGATGATATATCAATTCCATTCTGGTCTATGCCTGAAAATACTGATCACCCAACACAGAAAAGTGAAAAACTTTATGCAAAATTAATTTTAGCTTCTTCAAAGGAAGGTGATGTTGTTTTTGATCCATTTTTAGGCAGTGGAACAGCTAGTGTTGTTGCTAAAAAACTTAATAGAAAATATTGTGGAATTGAATTAAATGAAGAGTATAGTATGTGGGTTGAAAAACGTCTTGAAATGGCTGATTCAGATAAAACTATACAAGGATATGCTGATGGAGTATTCTGGGAAAGAAACACATTAAACCTTCAGCAAAAATTAGCAAAAAAAGTACCTGTTGAAGATATAAAGCCTAATACGTCAAAAAAATCTCTTAATAATGATAATTCAATACCATCCCTTTTTGATTGAAGTATAAAATGAACAAAATCGTGAGTTTGTTAATTATGTAGTATCTACTAGTTGCCCTAAAAATGATAAAGCAAAAGTAAAAAAGGCAATTCAAGATAAATTTTCTTTAACTCTTGATAGAAGTGTTTTTTATTGTAAGTATTTTGCAGTTCGTGTTAGTTATACAAAGACAACATCTTTTAGTAATACAATATTATCATTATCTAATTTACAGAAATATGACTATATTCCATTTTTTGTTATATTAGTATCTGGGATTAACACGAATAAAGTATTTTTAGCAAACACTACTTTTCTTTCTAAAATAAGTCATAGTTCACAACAACTATCTATGACAAATATAAGAGGGAGTTTTAATGGTAGTGACATAATTAAAATGTATCAGGGATTTGAAAACAATGCTAAAAACTTTGAAAAGTTGTTTGCATTTCACCACGGCTTTACTTGGGAAGACAACTTACAAAGATTGGTAGAAGCAACATCTGATATAGTTCCAAACAGTAAGAAATATGAAATTACCCCAGAAATTAGAAAATCAATCTACAAATCTATCGAAAGAGCTCAAAACTTTATAAAATCAGAAAACTTTTCTTTACTTAATAAAGATTTAGATTCTCGTGTAAAGAAATGTTCAGACTTAATTCTTATTGCTTCTCGTATAGGAAATGTTAATATACGAGGACGATTAATTGAAGCTTTAGTTACTTCAAACGATGAAGAGAGAAAAGTCCTTATGCAAAAACTTGCAAAGGAAGAAAGTAATCTACCTGTTTATGATACAAAAAATGGATTAGGCGATTATCGTGTAAAGTTTAACAATGGTGACACCTATACAGATATTAAAACAAAAGTTGTTTATTTAGGTTCAAACCCAAAAGCGTATAACATTGACAAATTCTTGAAAACGATGGCTGAAGATAATACGATTTTCTTCGTTTATCTTATTGGAATTGATGAATCTGGAGTTATGAGTACAGCTTTATGTTCTGTTTATCACGATGAACTTACTGAAACTACGGTAAAACAATTCCATTGGAGTGGTAGGAATTCAAGAGGTGCTACGCAATTTATAGGTGAGACATTGGATAAAATCTTAAGACAAAAGAATTTTGTTAATCAAGTTACTAATGTAAAAGCAAAGAATTTCATCGATAGTCTAATAATTTAATCTTGTCATTTTTTTGAAAGGCTTTGCTCAATAAAAGTGTAGCTATATGCACTAAATTCTAAGAAGAATTCATTTATAAGTTATATAATTTTAAAGTTTTCAGCTTTCATTCTCAGACATAAAATTCTTTCAATATACTTGACGGTCACATTATGGAAGGCTCTTCTATGGTTACTAATGAAATGAATGTCTATGCTCAATTCTCAAAAGATAACAATATTAATCTGACAAAGATAAATAGTAAAGTTAAGCAGAAAGAGCTTCAAGCAATTAACAGTTTCTACAGTAATCTAAAAGTCAATATTCAAGATATTCATTATCAACAACAAGCGAAAAAGTTCAAGCTTTTCTATAGTCTATAAGTACCTGTTTGGTTGAAAACAGCATAATTCATTTTTGATAAACCTTTGATATAGAAAGCATTGATTAATTACAGACTATAAAATCTTTATAGAGGTTTTGGTTGTAGATTAATCAGTGCTCTTAAGAAATAGTAGAATGAAGGTTATATAAAGAGCGGATATATTGTTTTTATGAATCTCTTTGAGAACACCCATACTTGTAAAAAAAAATAATTATCAATATAATGCGGATTTGATTGGGACCATGTGAGGAATCGCTGTTTTATGACAGAGGAAAGTCCGGACTCTTTCGGATACGATGCCAGTTAGTTACTGGATGGTATTTTTACCAATAGATAAGTGCAACAGAAAATATACCGCTTTATTTTTAGTTTAACTAGGAGTAAAGTAAGGGTGAAAAGGTGTGTGTAAGAGACTACCTCATATATGGCAACATGTATGGTATATGTAAACCTCATCGAGAGCAAGGTCAAAAAATAAAGAATTATCCGATTCTGCAATTTATAGGTAGACCGCGTTAGTCCTATTGCGAAATAGGTTCTTAGAAAGATGATTCCTAGTCTTTGATTTTTTTGAAGATGAAACAGAATCCGGCTTACCTTGGTTCCTTTTATTTTGAAATTCTCTAAAGCTAAAATGTGTTTAGGGATATTGGTGACGGGTGTGAGAAGACAAAATTTTCAAAAAAAAAGCATTACATTAAAAATTGCTATTTTTGCCCTATTTTTAGCATTATGCTCATTAGTGACTTTTACTATTTTCTATCGTCAAAAATATAAGAATATTCCTTCCATAAAGGAGATTGCTAAAGATTGGGAATCTTCTTCATACAATTCTGTATATCTAAAGTCAGAAATTATTCTTAAAAATGATCCATTCAATGCGCAAGCTCTAGCTTTTCGAGGATTTTCTTCCTATTATATATATGTTAGTGAGCCTGAAGAAGCCAACAATATAGAATATTTGGAGAGTACTATTATATCTTTGCGGCAAGCTATGTATTTTCTAAGCGAAGGGGAGTTGGGGAAGCTATCATACATTTTAGGAAAAGCATACTATCAAAAAGGTGAGTATTATGCAGATCTTGCAATAAAATATTTGAACATTGCTGAGACTTCAGGAATTAATTTTACAGATATTCATGAATTCAAGGGAATGGCATATTTATTGCTTGGAGAGAAAAATGAGGCAATTTCTTCTTTGACGCTTGCACTACAAGAAAAACCATCTCCGCTATTGCTTTACATACTTGGAGAAACTTATCTTGAAATAGGAGATTTGCAAAATGCAAAACAATATTTTTTTGAAACTATTACTAAAACTAAAGATGAATTGTTGCAATTAAAATGCCGATATCATATAGGTAGTATTCTCTTTGATGAAGGGGAATTTGAGAGAGCTAAGGATGAGTTTGAAGCAATAATAGAAAAAGATGATGAGTCGAGTGATGCTCATTATGGCTTGGGACTCGTTTTTGAACAACAAGGACAACTGGCAAAAGCTCGTTCTGAATGGAGACGTGCGTTGAAGATTAACCCTTCACACGAAAAAACTAGAGAAAAATTAAAAGTGTAATTTATTAAACGTTTGTTTATTGTGTTGAACACGGAGGAATAAAGTGTTTTTAACTCGTTTTTCTACAAATATTGGAATTGATTTGGGTACTTGTAATACAATAATATGTATCAATGACAAGATCGTTATAAATGAGCCTTCTGTTGTGGCTGTTGAAAAAGGAACTAAAAGGGTTGTGGCTGTTGGAGCTGATGCAAAGAAGATGCTTTGTAGGGTTCCTGGCAATATAGAAGCCATTAGACCTCTGAGAGAAGGTGTTATCGCAGATATGGACACAACAGAAAAAATGATCCGCTACTTTATCCTCAAAGTGCTTCCGCGATATAGATTCATTAAACCTCGTATGGTTATTGGTATTCCTAGCTGTATAACAGGAGTAGAAACAAAGGCTGTGCATGACATCGCAATGAAATCAGGAGCAGGAGATGTAAAGGTTATAGAAGAGTCTTTAGTGGCCGCTATAGGAGCTAACATACCAATAGGAGCACCTGAAGGAAGTATGGTGTGTGATATTGGAGGTGGAACTACCGAAGTTTCTGTTATTTCGCTTGGTGGTATGGTAAAGACAAAAGCAATAAGAGTTGGTGGTGATAAATTTGATCAAGCAATTATAGACCATGTTCTTGCTGTCGATAATTTGAAAATAGGAGAACAAACTGCTGAAGAAGTTAAAATTAACATAGGAAATGCCTTAAACGATAAAAACATTGAAAAGGCTATAATTAGAGGAACAGATTCTATTAAAGGCTTACCAAGAAAGCTAGAAATAGATTCTATTGAAGTGCATGAGGCATTAAAAAAGCCTATTTCTCAAATAGTTGATATCATCAAAAAAACTTTATCAGAAACTCCAGCACAACTTGCTTCGGACATTGTGGAAAGAGGAATTGTAATGACAGGTGGCGGAGCTTTACTTAAAGGCTTACCTAAGCTTATTTCTCAAGAAACTCGTGTTCCTGTTATTGTGGCAGAAAATCCTATGAATTGTGTGGCAATAGGTGCTGGAAAATATTATAAAGTCCTTGATGAAATCAATAGTAGTAGAAGCCTTTATGACAGCATAAATAAGTAGAATATCTTTTTAAATGAATAGATTAAAGTTTAATTTTGATATTTTCCTTTTTGTAATTCTTTTATTTTTTTCTTCTCTTTTGTTGTGGTCTAGTACAGGGGAGTTTATTCTCAATTTTAGGGCTATTGGTTTTTCTGTGGTTTCGGGTATTGAAAAATCAGTTTTTTATGTCCATTCTTTTTTTAAAAATACTGCCTCCTCTATTGTGGAACTTTCTTCGTTAAAAGAAAAGTATGCGGAATTAACAGAAAGGTTGAATAAATATGAAATTTTAGAAACATCTACAGTTGAAATTCAAAGAGAAAATAAAGAACTTAGAGAACTACTAGGTTTTTCACAAAATATAAGAACCCATAACATTGTTGCAGAGATTATAGCTTTAGACCCAAATAATTTATATCATGGAATTGTCGTAAATAAAGGTTTAAAGCAAGGTGTAAAAAAAAATATGCCTGTTATAGCTTTTCAAAATGGCAACATGGCATTGGTTGGTAAAATTATAAGCGTAGGAAAATCTTCTAGTGTGGTGCTTCCCTTATATGATGATAGGTGTTACATTGCTGCAAAAATAGAAGGAGTAAAACACAGAGGTATTGTTGGAGGGCAAGGCTCTAATTCATTGCCTTTAGTTATGCGATATGTGAAGAAAAGAGTGAAAGATGAAATTAAAGTAGGGGAGAAAGTGTTAACTTCTGGTTTGGATGATTCTTCTAGTTTTCCTAAAAATATTCCAATAGGATATATCTCAAAGATAGAAATACATGATTATGAAACTTCCTTAGAACTTTCCGTAGAACCAATGATTAATTTTTCCACTCTTGAGTATGTTTTTATGCTGGATATTTCTAATAATTATGTGGAAAAAGAAGAAGAGTAGTGGATTATGAAAAAAGTTGCTATTTCGTCAAGTATAGTTGCGTTGCTTTTGGTTTTGATTCAAACTGCATTATTTTCTCACATACCATTTTTTCATATCACTGTTGATCTCTCTCTTATTTTCATAACCTTTGTTGCCATTAATAATGGCTCTCGCCTCGCTATGATATTAGGTTTTACTTCAGGTTTGTTGTTAGATTTTATGTCCATATCCCCTTTTGGGCTTTCTTCTTTTGTTTTGACTTTTATAGCTTTCTTTTTAGGAAAATTACACGGTAATTATAATTTAACACATTTTATATTTCCTTTTATTCTTGCAATTCTGGCAACATTTGTAAAATTTTTATTACTTTTGTTGCTTCATTTCCTTTTTAGTGCTTCAATAAAAACCTACTCCATTTATGACAGTGTATTTTTTATAGAGCTTATTCTAAATATTATTTTTGCTCCTATCCTATTTTTCTCTCTTAATCACTTTCCTTCGTTTTTTAAATCTTGAGGTAGCTTGAATGAGTGAAGATAATTTGAATCTCTTGAAATTTAGACTTAAAATTTTGTCTACAGGAATATTGCTTATAATGGTTGTATACTCGTTTCGTCTTTTCTCTCTGCAAATAATTCATGGCAAGCAATTTGGGACACGTGCAAAAAATATTTCGCAAAAAATTACACGTTTACCATCACAACGTGGAGAAATATATGATAGGACAGGAATAAATCCATTAGTACTCAATGTGGATTCTTTTGCTGTAGAAGTAGTTCCAGGTCAGGTTCCACGAGAAAGATTTAGTACAATAGTTAGCCAACTTTCTCAGATTTTAGATATTCCTATTTCTCAAATTGAGAAGAAACTTCCATCTTCTGTTAAAAATGACTTTAGGGCAATAGAGGTGGCGTCGAATGTTAGCTATGAAAAAATTGTTAAATTAGCAGAAAATATTAACGATATGCAAGGTGTTTCTTGGAGGTCAAAACCGATAAGAAATTATATAGAAACTCGTTCCTTTTCTCACATTACAGGCTATGTTGGAGAGATTACCGCAGAAGAATCTAAAATACTTTACAACAAAGGATATTCTAACAATAGCTTAATTGGAAAAGCTGGAATTGAAAAACAATATGATGAGCTTTTGAAAGGTGAAGATGGTGTTAATTACCGAACTGTTGACGCATCTGGTCGTTATATAGAAAACACCGAAAAGATAGAAGCACCAAAGATGGGTAAAAATCTTATTTTGACAATAGATAGTTCTATCCAACGTCTAGCAGAAAAAGCCGTAGGAGATAGGATTGGAGCAGCTGTTGTGTTAAAACCTACAACAGGCGAGGTGCTTGCAATGGTTTCTTATCCATATTTTGACCAAAATGTGTTTGTAGAAGGCTCTTCAAATAATTCATATAGGAGTTTGTTGATTGATGATAGAGATCCGCTTCTAAATCGTGTGGTTAATGCTCGCTATCCTCCTGCTTCAACATTCAAAGTAATTATGAGTACTGCCATAATCAATGAGAAGGTTTTTCCACCTGAAAAGACTGTGCATTGTCATGGAGAAATAAAATATGGTGATAGACTTTTTAGGTGCCATATACGAAAACCTGGTCATGGAGCACTAAACTTAAAAGGTGCTTTGGTTCATTCTTGTGATGTCTACTTTTGGATAGTTTGTCGTGATTATTTAGGTGTTGACAAAGTTATTGAATATGCGGAACGTTTTGGTTTTGGCTCTTCTTGTGAAATTGACTTACCAAGTCAAACCTTGGGGTTTGTTCCTAACCAAAGATGGAAAGAGCGAACAAGACACGAAAAATGGTCACATGGCGACACCATGAATATATCTATTGGGCAAGGTTTTATGCTTGCTTCTCCATTACAAGTAGCAAATGTGGGGGCTATGGTTGTGAATAATGGGGTGATATACAGACCTCATTTATTAAAGAAAATAGTTGAACCTACAACAGGTAAAGTTATTGAAGAAATTACACCTACAATTTTAAGAAAGGAAAATATCTCAAGCGAAGTATTTGCACAGGTACGTGCTGCTATGCGAGCTGTTATAACAGAGGGAGAAGCGAGAACTCCCATGAATAATCCATATTTTAAGTTAGCAGGAAAAACAGGCACTGCAGAAGTTGGAGTTGATGGTAAGTATCATTCTTGGATGTTAAGCTATGGTCCTTATGATGCAAAGGTTGAAGACATGTTTGTAGTTGCTTGCATAATAGAAGCTAGAAATGGTTGGGAATGGTGGGCTCCTTACGCTTCTAATATTATTTTGCAGGGTGTTTTAGCAAAACAGACATTCGATGAAGCTGTAGAAGCTTTAGGCTTTGATAAATTGCCACAACTAAAAAGAAGAGAAAATCAATGATTACTATTGAAGGCTCCCAAAATATCGAAGCTAAGCTTGTTGTACTTAAAATATATTGCTACACTTATACTAAAATTCTAGGAGATAAGTGAATATCTAAAACGCAAAATACAGGATGTTGTGGTCAATTTATGGCATAGCCAAAAATTGACCTAATGAGAATTTTGTGACACAAAATTCTCGATAGGGAATTGGATGTTGTGGGAATGTTTATAATTGAATATAGTTATGAGTTAGAACTTGAGGCAATAAAAGAAGAAGGAATAGAAAAAAGGTTCTTATGATACAAAGATTGAAACATGAAGAAACTATTTGACATTGAAAATTATAATATTATATTAGTTATGAAACGCTTATGGAAATTAATTTAAGACGATTTAGTAATTTTGATTATATACTCTTTTTGTGCATGATTTTTCTCCCGATTATTGGGATTATGTTTATATATTCTTCTAGTGTTGATTTTCAAGGAGTCCTCACTAAAAAAGAATATATAAAACAGCTAACATGGTTTATTTCTGGAATTGTTTTGTTTTTTATAATTCTGATATTTTATGACTATGTCCGCCTCAAAGATCGCTCTTTCTTAATTTATGCCTTTGGAATTCTTTTATTGCTTATTACAAGGTTTTTTGGACTTTCAAATAGAGGCTCTTATAGTTGGCTAGGTATTAAAGATAAGTTTGGAATTCAACCCTCTGAGTTTATGAAGATTATGTATATAATCTTTTTAGCATATTTTCTGGATAAATCTAAAAATATGCCCCCATTAAAGAGGTTTATTGTGGCTTTGGTTATTATGTTGATTCCTGTTGCTCTCATCTTAGCTCAGCCAGATCTCGGAACCGCAAGTGTTTATATTCCTATCTTTTTAATAATGTGTTTTATTGCTGGTCTTGAAATAAGGCATATTATGTTTTTCTTTATGATGGGAACTCTTACAGTAGTGTTGACACTTATTCCTCTTTGGCAAACTTTAATACTAAAGCAAAACACATTAATTACAAAAGTAATAAACTCATCTTCTTTAGTTTTGATGATTGCTTCATCTTTTTTGTTGTGTGCATTGATTTCTTTTTTAGGTTATATTTTTACTCGTAAAAAGTATTATTATTGGATTATGTATTGTTTTTCGATTCTAATCCTTGCTTTTTTAGGAGCTTTTGTTGGTGTGCATAAACTTCAAAAATATCAAATTATGCGCCTTGTTGTGTTTATAAACCCACAAGTTGACCCTTTGGATAATGGTTGGAACATAATTCAATCTATCACTGCAATTGGTTCTGGAGGTTTGCATGGCATGGGTTTTTTGAAAGGAACCCAAAGCCATTATGGCTATTTGCCTGAACAAAGCACCGACTTTATTTTTAGTATTCTTTCTGAAGAATGGGGCTTTTTATTTGGGGGAATGCTTATTTTTGCTCTTTATGCAATAATCTTTTTCAGAATTATTTCTTGCATTAAGCATTGCGAAGATATGTTTGGTCGTCTTATTGCAACTGGTATCTTATCCATGTTCTTTTTTCATTTTTTGGTAAACATTGGCATGGCAATGGGAATTATGCCAATCACTGGAATTCCATTACTTTTTCTTTCTTATGGAGGTTCATCTCTTTGGATGAGCATGATAGCAATAGCCATTGTTATGAGTATCAATTTAAGGCAAATGCAGTAGAAGTTTTTGCTAGCAATATATTGAATTGAAATTTGAAAAAAATCTTGAATAGAAGTCAGGCTACAAGCCTGACTTCCTGTATTTTTTAGCTTACACTTATGTGTAAGCGGAAAAAAGCACTCTTTAGTCTTTCACAATTGTAAAATTCCATTTCACATTTTGGAAAAGTTCAGGTTTATTTGTAATTATTTCAACCTCAAACTTTTTTGTTTGAGTTATTATTTCCTTATGTTCTGCAACACTAAATCTGTTATTACCAATCGCCTTTACAACAGGAGTTATAGCCTCACCTCCATTTATTTTTACTTCTTTTATGAATGGAAGTAATGAACATATTTGTATATTCACACTACCATCACTTTCCAGTATCTTATCTACCTTAACAAAATTATCTTTTGCTAAATCCGCCACGACGTCTCCATCTGTTCGTATCTGTTTATTATTCATAAAAAGGTATAATTCTGGAACGTCTGATAATTCTTTCTTTCTTATCAATTTCAGCTTCCCTTTTGAAGTTTTTCCATCTGCCTCAATTACAAAGCTTAATGTAGCATTTTCAGTGTCTACAAGTGAAACTACATAACCTGCAATAGATTTGTACCCGTTAATGTCATTATTTATTTTTACGCCTTGATTATTTATTTTTACACTTTTAAATTTGACAGTTTCAGAAAGAAAATATACATATGACACAACACCTAAAACTTCAATTTCTTTTGTATTACCCTTTAATATTGAAGCAAGTTCTTCCTTTTCAAATTCTTGACGTGTTTCAACTCCATTATTCCTTCCTGCAAACACAGCAATCTCTGTTAAATGATCGTACACCTGTATTTCTGGTTTTTCCTCTGGTTTTTCCTCTTCTTTTTGCTTTCCAGCATTTTGTCCATGATTGCACGAAAAGATAAAAAGACAAAGACTAAAAATAAAAAATAGATTTTTTTTCATATACACCCCTTATTATATGGAAAGTTTTATAAACTCAACCTATGTCCTGAGTATAAAAGTTATATTCCTCTTTGTCTAGGTTTGTTAGTGAGAAAAGAATTAACTATTCTTTTCTCACACTAGACTATATCTTTTTAATTTTGAATTCCCATTTTACGTCATGAAAAAGTTTTGGATTTTTTGATTTTAGTTCTGCAGTTATTTCTTTGCCATCTGTGGTGCAATCGGTTGCATTATATTCAACAAACCAAACATCACTGCCGTCCGAATCTTTTTCAGTTTTAATTTCTTGTTTCTTTGTGTTTATATTGCATTCTGCAACATCATCAGATTTCCAAAGAATTACACACTTAGTAGTTTCCACTCCATTAAAAACTGGCCAAGAGCTATCAGCTAGGTTTTTTAAACCTTCCATTATAGAAACCTTAGTGTCATTCACATAAAGAGCCAAATCAGGAATATCTGTAGTTCCTTCTATGTGTTTAATCTTGAAATGGACACAAGCCTTTTTCTCATTACCTTTTTTGTCTTTCATGTTAACTTCCACAAGAATAGGAATAACTGAATTCAATTTTAGTATGTCATAGTCTAATGCACAACCAGATTTCCAAAGCCCTAATTTTTTGTTTACAGGAACATTTTCTCCATTAATGTGCAACGAAATCCAGTCAGCTCTTTTGTGTCCAACCAAAAATTGCAAGAGATCTCCTTTCATTTCTACGGTTGGATAGCCACCTTTTTCTATATTTTGATATATGGAATAATCAGGTCCCATAAGAACTCCCTTATCTCTTCTACCTGAAAACACAACAGAGTCAATAACATCTTTGTCCATTGGGATAGCATCTATTTTTTTTATTTTCACTTTGCCTTTCCATTCTTTGTATTTTCCAGCTACAGCGGGAACACTTAAAGAGATCTCCTCATCTTTAGTAATCGTTAAAGGAGAAGATTCCATAACAACAGGAATTTCTTTTCCTTTGGTATTAGCATAGTTAAACTTTGCAATAATATCAAAAGTATTAATCTCAGGCCATGAGATGGTCACAGAGTCATTTTCAACCCTTTGAAAATGTATATACATTTCAGCAACTGAAAGAGAAGGATCACCTTGTTCTACATCCCCACCTTTTTCACCACCATCATGTTTGCAAGAAAAAAGCAAACACAGTATAAAAACAGCAAAAATAAATTTATATTGTTTCATAAATACTCCTTATTAAAAACAAAACCACTGAGTAATTTTTAGCCAAATTAATCAGTGATTTTCGATAACAAAAAACTAACAACTACTTTTTAATCTTGAATTTCCAAGACACATTGCGACATATTGTAGGCATTGCTGAAGTAAACTCCACTGTTACTTCTTTTGGTTGTTCAGTTAGATCTTTTATTTCAAGTTCTGCAACTTTCAACTTAGGCATAGTAGATATTTTTCCTTCAAGAAGTTGAACTGCAGTTCCATTAATCGAAACACTCTTTACTAAAGGAGCAAGGAGTGAGGCAACTTGAATTTTTGCACTATCCTCTCCTACACTTATCTCATAGTCTTTGTCCCACAAAACTTCTAATAACTCACCTTTAGGAGCATCATCTGCCTTCTTAGTAACTTCTTTGCCATTTATAAAAAGCATAAGCTCTGAAATATCTGCTAAATCTTGTTTTCTTGCGAGTTTTAATTTTCCAGTTAATGTTTCTCCATTTGCAACTATTTCAAAATCAGCTTCTACAGGTTCAGTCTTTATAAGAATATCAACATGCTGAGCCACAGACTTAAATCCTTGTTTTGGTAATTCTTGAATATCTAGGTTTTTATCGCTTTTACCTTTAATTTTAACTTTAATACTATTCCATTTGATTTTTTCAGATAGAAAAAGAACCCTAACAACAGGGCCTAATATCTGGATTGTTTCTCCTTCACCTTTTAGAATAGGGACAAGTTTTTCTTTATTAAGAGTTTCTCTTTGTGCTTTGCCGTGGTCTCTTCCACCAATTACAATAATTCCACTTAATAGATTTGATATAGGTTTTTCACCTGTAACACTTACTTTCCCTGTCCATTCCTTATACTTATTCTTAACAGCTTCAACTTTTAGGCTGAGTTCTTTGGTCTCGCCGACTGCAATACTGAACGAAGAGCCTTCCACAACAACAGAAATCTCTTCTTCTGTTACAGTGCCATACTTAAATTTTGCAACTATATCTTTGCTTTCAATTGTTCCTGCATCAATGCTAACTTTTTCATTTTTTACTTCTACTTTGTTGATGGTCATAGAAACTAGAGTTAACTCAGGGTCATTAGAGTTGTTTGTGTTTGAAGTTCCATGATTACAAGAAAAAAGAGCGAAAGCCAAGACTGAAGCAAATAAACTAACACGAAACAAGTTTTTCATAAAAACTCTCCTAAATATAAAAATTACCTTTGTTTGGAAATATTTTACACACAAAGGTATAAGAATGAGAAAATAAATAGCTGTGCAGATTGAATAAAATATAGTCTGAGTTATTAAAGTCCAATCATTTAATATAGAGTCTTTTTTGGGGATAAACACCAATGAACTAAAATTGTGCATGTTTAGCATACTTATTATAAGTCTATGATTGGATTTATAGATTTGTCAAGTTTTATTTTTGTGTTAGAAGTGGGTGAGAAAGTTAATAAGGAAGATTATTATAAAGCGGTTGCACTTGCGACTTCAATATTTACACTCTCGAATATGCAAACTGTTAAAAGCTTTTGCATTGCGACGAGTGTAAACTTCTTCATAAAACTACCATATTCAAAACCACAACATGTTCGACTTGCACACCCCAAACCGCTCGACTTAGGGTAGCGAAGTCGCTCGATTTGGGGTAGTGAAATCGAGCGGTTTGGGGTCAGTACATTAGCTAATGTACAACCG
>CAUUAF010000014.1:0-25291 GCA_963543085.1 uncultured Treponema sp.
ATAAGCTCATAGAAGGAAACACTTATGTTTAACTGCAAAGATAGTCTTTTCACGCTCTTACTATATCATTTTTCTTACCAAAAAGCCATGATTTTCGGACACGAATGCAGAGTTTTCCGTATTCAAAAGCTTTTAATTTCTTTTATATAATGCCTTAAAATTACTCTCTTAATGTAATTTCTCACATCTTAAACAGCATTTAACATATTTTATCATCTTTTGTATATTCTTATTTAACAATATTTATAATGTAGATGTCCTGTTAATATGTATGTTCCCTCTTTTAATTATTTAAGAAATACTATATAGTCAAACGTGTTTATGGACACTGTAATTTTAAGTATATTAGATATAATGGAATGGCTAGATCATCATTCCGTTTTTACTATAAAGAGATTGTTTGCTGATTTAGGAATAAAAAACACAAAACTAAATAAGGAGTTTTGTGAAATGGTGCTCGATTATAATAAAATTGCTTATAGAACTGAAGCTCCAGATATTTGGCGAAGCAGAGCGAAGTGTTTTAATAATATACGTTTTTCAATTACTCTAACTGAGCTGGAACATAAAAAAGAAATCCTCATTCCAGGTTCTAGATTTGTACCTTATACAAATCATTTTTTTAGATATAGGCATATAAATATTAAGTATAAGGGGAAACATCTTAAGCCAAAACTAATTCCTTTAACTTTCAAAGAAATAAAAGAGTACTACTACTTGTGTCCTGAACGAGAATTGCTGTCAATAATTGAAGATTTTGATGTTCATAATACGGTGCTTCAGGAGGATCTTGTAGATGATGAGGATATGTTTTATGTTCCAGCATATAGCATAAGTAAATTTTATGCTGATTTTTGTCTTACTAATGAATACCAAATAGTTTTTAAAGTTGTTGAATGGGGGCATGTTGAAGTTGAATTAGTTGGTAAATCGCCTTGTTCTGTTGGCAAGATTTATAAGAAAAGGTGGGTTACTAATTTTGATGAGAAATTAAAAGAGACTGTTGTTTCTCGACCTTCAGAAAATTACTTAATTGAAGACGTTATCGCATCTATGCTTAATTCTTATCCCACTTTGTTTATTCATGATAAATATTTTATTTCCTTAGAGAATCATCTAAAAGAATCAGGATTATTGGAAACTATAGATTTTGGGGTGAGAGACAAACTATGGATAAAGGATGTTCCTATTGTTATACAAAATGAATGGTTTGATTATGTTTATGGCATACCAAACATATTGCAAGTTTCAAATGAAGATGATGATTTTCTTTGCACTATAGGTTCTCCTATGTCGTTGAATTTGATAAAACTTGCAGCATATGGCTTTTTAGATGAAAAATATTTGGAATTGAATGAAAAGTCAAAAGAAGTTGAGAATGAATGTGTGGAATTTATTTTTAATGAATTCTTTTCGTGGGAAAAGTTTAGGGTGCATGATAAAAAGCTTTTAAAAATTATTAGGAAAGAATGTAAAAGACATATTAAAAAATTTAATCCGTTTAAGAATAGGGATGTGATTGAGCTGGCTATTACTGTTTTTCAGCTGTTTGAAAGGATGTTTACTATTGTCTCATTTGCTGAAGAAAAGAAGCTTCTACCAGATAAAATGGATTTTAATGTCTCTATTATGCTAAATCAATTTGCTGAAGATTTGATGCCTCTTTTAAAGATGGCAGGCGAGTTACTAGATTCAACAAGAGACGAAATAACAGATGAAGATAGCCAAAAGAAAAAAGAAGTTTCCTTGGTCCGCGATAAATTTAGTTCTTTTTTGGATAATGTTGAAGAATATGTGTTTTCGATTTTTTAATCTGTAGTGGTTGATTCTATTTTTTATTGACTCTTTTACGCTTACTCTTGTATTTCTTTATCCCTATGTCTGTTTTGTTTCACTTCAATTGATTTTTTTTTGCTTAGTGTCTATTTTTGATAAATTCATCTTGATTATTTTAACATTTACTTTTATTATTGGAAATGTAAGGCTTTAGTGCGTACATTATGTACGTGCAATATAGGAGTATGCGTATGTCTTACAAAATTTCGAACGCTTGCATCAATTGTGATGCTTGCACTGCTGAGTGCCCGGTTTCTGCTATTTTTGAAGAAGATTCTAGGCACGTCATCAAAGCTGACATTTGTGTTAGCTGTGGTTCTTGTGCAGGAGTGTGTCCTGTAAACGCAATATCCGAAGAATAAGGGTATTGCTTCCTGCGTGGAGTTTTAGAATGAATAAGATATTAAGTAGCTACAAGAAAGCTTTTTTGCATGTTGCTCACTTTTTCTTATTATGCATTTCATGTGTAATTGCAAGTTTTGTCTTTACTTTTCCATTATTCTGTTTAGCAGACTCGCATAAAGGGATTTACACATTTTTATGTTCTTTTTTCATTCTTTTGTTATTTGTGTTTTTGGTTATAAGACAAATAATAAGATCGTATAAGACTTCTCCGCGCAGGCTTTTTTTGTTTATATTTAAAACATCATATATTATTATCTTTATTACTTCTTTTGCCTTTTTAACTATCAGGTTCTACAAAACTTTGGCAATTGCTTTATTAATTTCTTCTTTCATATTATATATAATAATTTTTCCACCATTAACCAAATGGAGTGAAAATTAGAAGAAGTATGAATTTAAAAAAACAATTATTTTTTTTTTATATCTGCGTGTTGCATTTATTGGCTTTTTCAAGTGAAAGCTTTGAAAGCTATCCCCTAATAAATAACTTGGATATTTCGGATACTGCCTTTAAGCAATATTGTGATGATGTCCTTTTTTCAAGGCGTGCTTTAGCTAGAGGTGTATTGAATGAAGAGTTGCCAATTCAGTTTTATCGCTACAAAGTAAAAAAGGATGATAGCATTATAAGAATAGCTGCGAGATGTTCCATACCTTACGATGGTATAATCACAATCAATAGAATTGTTAGCATAAAAGATGATTTAACTAATCTTTATATTCTTCTGCCTACAGTACCAGCCCTTTATTTGCCTGAAGAAGCAAAAAATCCAATTGAAAAACTAATTGTAGCAGCTATCGAAAAAGAAGTTTTACCTATGATAGAGATATACATAGTTTCAAGCAATAACAAAGAAAAATTTTTTTGTATTCCAAATGGAACGCTTGATGGCACTACAAGGGCATATCTCTTGCATCCATTATATCGTTTTCCACTGGAAAGTGGAATTCTAACATCGTCTTTTGGTAAAAGACCAAGTCCTTTTACAGGGAAACCTTCATATCATCCTGGTATTGATTTAGCAGCTCCTACAGGCTCGCCTGTTTTTGCTTGCACTTCTGGTATTATAAAGGAAATAAGTTTTAATCGCATTTATGGCAACTATATTATACTTCTCCATCAAGATGGAAAAGAAAGTTTATACGGACATTTAAGTAAAGTACTTGTAAACTTGCATGATAAGATTAAATCTGGTAGAATAATAGGAGAGGTCGGCTCTACAGGACTTTCAACAGGTCCACATTTGCATTTTGAGATAAGGGTTAAGGGAATGCCTCAAGATCCTCAGATTTTTATAGAAAAACGAAAATGAGAAAAATATTTTTAATTTTATATCTTTCCTTCTTATTTCATCTTTCGTCGGAGACTATATCTTTTGATCAGGCTTCAATTTTTATTTTTAATTCAGAAAACAAAGATGAAAGTGAGTTTTCTTTGAGTTTTGATGATGTTATTATTTTAGAGGTTGGAGCTGTTCCTTTTTTGAAGGGGATTGAGATGGAGGTTTTTCAAGAAGAACCAACTCCTCTTTATTATGCTTTGTATTCTTTAGAGCAATTACCAAAAGAGAATGAAAAACAGTGCGATGTTGATTCTCTTGTAATAAAAGAATCTTTGCAACAGCAACAACAAGCTAAAAAGAATTTTGTTTTCCAATTTCCTATTGATGAAAAATCAAAGTTATCTTCTTCTCATATTGTAAAGGTGTTGCCGTATTTTTTAAATGAGAAAACCTCTCCTATTTTAATTAGCTTCTTTCCTGATCTAAACAAATCTGATTTAACTAAAGATGATGATGGGAAAGAAAAGCTTAAAATAAAACTAAAACCTCTTTTTCAGGATGTTGGTAGTATTAAATTTAATATAGTATATCCACCTTCTGTTTCATGTTTTAATGTTCCTGAAGCATCTGAATCAAATGAAAAAAGAGAAATTGCAGTAAAAGTTGATGATAAGTATATTAAAGACGTCTCGAAACCTTTTATGACTAGAGTTGGTCAACATAAAATACAGGTAGATTCTCACTTTTACAAAAGTGAGGTGATAACATGTTTGATTGAGAAAGGAGAAGTTGCAACGGTTGATGTGTTTTTAAAGTCAGCTATTCCTTTTTTATCAATTGAAGGTCCGGCAAGTGTTGTAGTCTATCTTGATGATAAAAAAATCAAATTACCTTTTTCTTCTCATGTGCTATATGGAGACCATATCATAAGAGTGAAGCTTGATGGCTATGAAATAGTACGCAGTTTAAAAACAGAAGAGGGAAAAACCTACCTACTAAATGTTGCTCTAGATGTCAAGCTCATAGAGAATTGAGTCTTAATTAGGAATAATTTTAATCATAGCCTAAATCAAAACTATTCTTCATCTTCCATAATGCTCTTATAGATTATAATGTAGTTATAAGATGCCATTCCAATATCTGAGTCTATGTATGGTTTAAGAGTGTAAATATTGTGTCCCATTTTGTCTTCCATCTTTTGTTCTGCTTCCTTAAAAGCTTCAATTGCGTCTTTAATTGGCAAAACAGATGAGTTTTTTCCATGCTTTTTAATTTTTTCACTTGCTAAAAATGAAGAAAGTAAAACTAAAGAAACCTCAGATTCTGTGATATAAAAATCATGTTCTTGGTTCAATAAAACATCAGGAAGTTCAAAATCGAATACAATATCTGAGGCTGCTTCAAGCTTTAGTATTTCTTCCATAGGAAAAGCAGAAATAACTATCAGTTTTTTGTCATCATTAACAGCTTGTAATAAATATTTTCCCGCTCCTTCAGGAAGTCCTAGCGAAATAACTACATCTGGTTTTATTTCTTCAATTTTTTCTATTACAACTTTTAATCTTAAAAAGTCTTTCATTTCAAAAGAATCATAACCTAAAATATTTACCTTTGCTTTAATTGAAGCAGAAGAATATTCAGCATTTAGACATTCTAAAATGTTACTTTTTTTATAATAATCTTGACCCAAAATTATTAACACTTTCATATTTAGGTCTCTTAAAGAAGTTTCTTCAGATACTTCTTTTTCAGTCTCAAAAGTTTGATTTTCCTTATGACAAGAAAACAGAAAAGGAACAAAGCAAAGTAAAAATACAATAGCATGAATTTTCATAATGATACCCTCAAATCTATTAAAACTGTTTATTAAATAATCAATATTTAGTCCTTTATTGCACGCCAATGGTAGCCAAACACTGAGTGTGCATTTGTTACAACCATAAAAGACGATTCATCATTTTTAGATAAAAACTCTTTTAATTTTACAAAATCTTTTCGTGATAATACTGTATGAATAACACTCTGTGTATTTTTTTTATATGCTCCAACAACAGAGTATATGTTTGCAGAACGTCCCATCGAAACTAAAAAATTACACACCTTTTCAGGACACGTTGTATTGATTATGCAATATCTACTGGAGTTAAGACCATTTATAGTCTTGTCAATAACTAAGCCATTCATAATTACACCAACTAGGGAATAGAATGCAGTGTTTGCACCATACAAAACACCCATAGAAAGAGTAATGATAAAATCTGTTAAAAGACATGCAACTCCAAGATCAAGACCTGTATATTTTTGTAAAATTAGGGCTATAATGTCGCTACCACCTGTTGAAGCATAGTTATTTAGAACTAAACCTACACCAATTGCATAAAACATAACGGCTATTATGAGTTGCAAAAATATGTCATCAACTAAAGGTTTTTGAATTGGAATAAACATTTCAAAAAGTGCTAAAAGACCTGATAAACA
Source organism: uncultured Treponema sp. (assembly GCA_963543085.1). Taxonomy (GTDB): domain Bacteria; phylum Spirochaetota; class Spirochaetia; order Treponematales; family Treponemataceae; genus Treponema_B. Next base: position 6,003 of record CAUUAF010000014.1, read on the forward strand.
TAGAGTTGCAATTATTGTTTTGATTCCAAAACTATTTCCAATAACTAAAAAACCTAATACAAACAAAAATATGTTTACAATAACTATTAAGTAACTTACAGGAAGCACTATTATCTTTGAAATTAATTTTGAAATAATTAATGCCATACCAGTAGCTCCTCCCAATGCAAGATTGGAAGGTAATAGGAAAAAATGAATGCCTACTGCAATCATCACTACTCCAAAAAAAATCATGACATACTGCTTAAAAGTACCTTTCATATAAACCTCTTTATATTCTTTTAGAAAGAATTAAAACTTTCTCATTTACGACAATTGTAGTTTCAACTTTATCTACATCTTCATTTTCTATCTTAAAATGCAAAACAAGCTTTGCACCAATATATATCCCTTGGTTTTCAGCAAATGATATTTCATTTCCTTTTGTATTCAAACCTCTTACATATACTTTTATATCTTTTTCTTGTGTTTTGCTTTCATCAAAAATCACATTTACAAGAGTGTCACCATTATACTGAAATGTTTCTATTTTTGCTTTTATTCCCTCTATTTTTCCACTACTCGAGTTATAATGATAAAAGAAAAGACCTAAGTTAAGAATGCTTAAAATGACTATTGCTATGAATATAAACCTATGCCCCTTATTATTCCATATAGAACCAAAAAAGGATTGCCTTTTTATGTAATCTGGAGAATGCAAAAGCTTGACACTCTCAGGGGCATTTTCTAATCTTCTTTCTCTATTATAACGTAATTCAATATTATTATCTTTGTAAGATTCTTTTACTTCAACAAAAAGCTCATCTTTCATAATTTTTCCTTAAAAGGATATTAGTTTGCCACATTGAAACTCTCACTTTTTCGTCATCTGCAAATAAAGCACATAGGATGCCATCATTACTGACATAAAAGTTATTATAAATTGTTTTTGATGGAACTATGAGATCATGTTTATATGTTTTATTATTTTTTATATCAAAAATTGCAAGAGCAAATACTTCATTTTTGGGGGTCATTAAAAAACATTTTTCATCGTCTGTTATTCCTATAAGTTCATATATTCTTTTAATCTTGATAGTATCCCCATTTCTTATTTCAGTATCCTCATAAAATGGGAGTTCAACACTATTTATATAGGTTTTTGTTTTTCTATCAAACTTGTGTAACATTGTTTTGTCATACATAATTCCTTTTTTTACATTAGAGATTGTATCTATTTCTTGAACATAATAGTCAACTTTAACATAAAGGGAGTCACCATTAGGAACTAAGCGATCTATATTCATATAAGTTTCTTTTTTTTCCTTATATATATCAGGAAAGGAGTCAGTAGAAATGGAATATTTATGTACTAAAGCTCCCTTGTTGTTATAAAAATACACTCTAACATTTTGATTAACGCGACAGACAACTATTATTTCATTCTGAATATTTGAATATATAGCATCTATTGTAGGAAAAGGGGAGCCTCCATACCCTTCTTGTCCAATATAGTCAATAAATTCTCCCTTTTCGTTAAAATGCAATACAATATTTCTTAATCCAATATTATCTTCTAAGTCATATTCAATTCTATCTTCAGTTAGAGTGTCTACTATATAAACACTTTTATTCTCCAGTACTGCTATAAATGTTGGAAAATTAAAAGGATATTCAATAGCTTCTCTAGTACTTAAAACATCATCTTTTTTCTGATTTATAAAATCAGGCATTCTGTTATATTCACCATTATAATACACTGCGAGAAGATCACCAAATGATGTAAGCTTTAACACTTTTTTCGAACCTGAATTTGAAATATAAAAAAAACCTTTTTTCATTAATATTTGACTATCAACACTGTTATTAGGTATTTTGTAAATATTGGATAGGTTTATATCATCCTCAAAACTACCATAAGAAAGTGAGAATAAATCTTCTCTTTTCATGTCTTGAACGTTTTCTTTGTAACATGAAAAACAAAAAAAAGCAAAAAGAACGTAAACATATCTTTTCATTTTTAATTTACCTTGAGTTAATAAATATATCTTTCGGATATTCCACAGACCATAAGAAGAGCCCTTTTGAAGGAGCCGTTGCTCCTGCTAGTTTTCTATTTTTTGTGAGTATAGCTTCTTTTAGGTACTCTTCGTCCAATCCTTTTCTTTCATATTCTAAAATTGTTCCAACAATAGAACGCACCATATTCCATAAAAATGATGAGGCACAAATCTCAAAAATTAAATAAGAGTCTTTGATAAAAAAAACAGCATTTTTTATATATCTCGATTTACTTATAGAAGCGTCCTTTGAGCTAGCAAAAAATGAAAAATCTTTTTCTCCATAAAGAACACTTGCAAGTCTATTAAGATGTTCTAAAGAAGGTCTCCTTCTAATATGGTGGCAATATGGTATTTGATGTGGATATATAGAATCTCCACAGAAAATAAAATACCTATAGGTTCTACTTAGAGCATTAAACCTTGCACTAAAACTATCTTGAACAAAATAAGCCTTCATCACCCTAATGGTAGGAGGTAACAATGAGTTAATTGCTATAGGAAACTGACGTTCAGTAATACTTTTTATATTAGTGAAAAAACTTACTCCTTGCTCTCTTGCATGGACTCCCGAATCAGTTCTACCTGCAGCCACTGTTTTTATAGCACAGCCATGCAATTTTTGTAGGGCTACCTCTAAAGTTTCTTGAACAGTATTTCCAAGTGCAACACCATCTTTTGTTTGCTTTTGCCATCCATTAAAATTACTTCCATTATATGCAACTTTTAAAAGGATATTTTGTCTATAGCTTTCTTCCATATGATTTGTATAAATTTAAGCAAAATATGACTAATCATCTTCTTTTAATTCTAATTTGAGATTATCGTATAATGTTCTACTAGCTTCTAGTAATGGACCTGGTTTTTCTTTAGTTGATTTTCCAAGTCCAAACATTTTGGCGAGTGCAAATTTGTGGTATTCCATTCGCTTATGTCTAACTTCAGGATCTTCTTTAGGACCATACTTATATTCAAGCAATGCTCCCATATAGATAACTCCATCATAACCATAATTCTTATCAATATCAGGACCAAATGATTTTAAGCCAGCAATCATTTCTTTGCCTGTTGTTTCAAGGTCAATTGCATATCTATATAAAAAAGTTGCTTTTTTATAGAACATTGAAGAAATATAACCATAATTTTCAGCTTTGTTTTTTTTGTCTAATTCACTAAACAACCAAGCTGCCCTTATTGCACAAATTGCCTGTTTAATTCTTGGAGAAAAACGTGTGTCAAAAGCTTCATAGCAATTTAATGCTAGATAATAAGAAAGAGCACCTTCAGACAAAGTTCTACACTTACTAAAATCAAAGTTATGAAATAATTGTTTTGCCAATGTATAGCGTTTTTCAGTCTCTTTGAACATTGAAAGAGCAAATTCCTTATCAATTGTTGAAAAGTCTTGTGGAAATGTTGCAAAAAGACATTTGGGGCATACTGTTAAATGATATATGCAAGGAAATATTTCACCATATTTGCTAGAAGGTTGATAGAGACGACGTAATTCATCCGTAAGGTCACCTGCTATTAATCTTCCTCCACCTGAATGGAGTTCTTCTCTATTGAATTTAGTTTCACAAACAGGACATCTAATCTCTTCTTTTGAGTAGAATGTGATTTGTGCTGTCCTCTCATGTGTATCTTGTTGTTTTGCTCTTCTTAAATCTCTCACGATTTTGTCCTCCCTAATATATGAAAAGCCTACGAGTAGATATCGGTTAATAGCTTAATTATCATAAGTTTATATATTAAATAGGTGGCTAGTAGCAAGTAGTATATGCCTTTGCAAGGGCAATCTTTTTATTTAAGGAGATTCATTGGGAGGCGGTTGTATTCACGTACACAAAATGTTCAATTTAAGATGAGCAAAATTCAACAGTCTCGCATATGCAAGTCGATCGATTTGCGACCCCCAAACCGCTCGACTTGCGATGTTGAAATCGCTCGATTTGCGATGCCTAAATCGATCGGTTTGGGGTCAGTACATTAGCTAATGTACTACCATAACATTAGCTAATGTACTCGTCTAACATATGCTAATGTATGCCAATAATTTCTTGATGTTATTAAAAAAGGTGAATATTTTGAATTTAAATAATAATTTTTCATTTTTATTGGGGACAAATTATTATTCATTCAGTCAAAAAAATCTATAGTTTTTTCCATAATATTGCATTTTTCAGTCTTTTATCCTTATAATGCATCATATGTCAACAGATTTTGTTCATTTACATGTGCATTCAGATTTTTCACTTTTAGATGGTGCCGCCTCTGTAGATAAGATAGTAAACACAGCTTCTAATTTAGGGCAAAAAGCAATTGCCTTAACTGATCATGGCAATATGTTTGGTGCTATAACTTTTTATAAGGCTTGCAAGACAAAGGGCGTTAAAGCAATTATAGGCTGTGAAGTTTATGTGGCTCCTTTTAGTCGCTTTGAAAAAAAACAATATCAAAACGAAAGACAATACTATCATTTAATCCTACTAGCAAAAAATTGGCAAGGCTATAAAAACCTAATGCTCCTAACTTCAAAAGCATATATTGAAGGGCTTTATTATAAACCTAGAATTGATGAAGAATTATTAAAAGAACATAGTGAGGGTTTAATATGTCTTTCTGCCTGCATTGCAGGAAAATTACCATATCTTTTGCTCAATGGAAAAATTAAAGAAGCAGAAGAACATGCTAGGCAGTATTTAAATATATTTGGAGATGGAAACTACTATATTGAATTGCAAGATCACGGCATTAATGAAGAAAAAAGACTAATTCCTCTTTTAGTTAAAATTGCAAGAAGGTTGGGAATTCCTCTAGTGGCAACTAATGATAGCCATTACGCCTTAAAAGAAGATGCAGCGTCACAAGATATTCTTCTTTGCATAGGAATGAAAAAAACTCGAAATGATCCAAATAGAATGAAGTTTTATGGAGATGAGTTTTATATTAAAAATGGCGAAGAAATGGAAAAACTTTTTCCTAACTTTCCTGAAAGCATCACAAACACTTTGAGAATAGCGGAAGATTGCAATGTTGAAATTAACGATATTCAACCTATTTTGCCTGTTTATGAAATTCCTAAAGCTTTTAAAGACAAAAATGAATATATTGACCACATAGTTGAAGAAGGCTTAATCAAGCGTTATGGAACCATCACAGAGGAAATTAGAAAAAGAATAGATTTTGAGCTTTCTATAATTAAAAAAATGGACTTTGTTGGATATTTTTTGATTGTGTGGGACTTTATTAAATGGGCAAAAGATCATGATATTCCTGTAGGTCCTGGAAGAGGTTCAGGTGCAGGATCTATGGTCGCTTATGCCATGACAATAACTGATATTGACCCATTAAAATATAATCTTCTGTTTGAACGTTTCTTAAACCCAGAACGTGTAAGTTTGCCAGATTTTGACGTTGATTTTTGCTATGAAAGACGTGGAGAAGTTATTGAATATGTTAGACAAAAATATTCTGACGAAAACGTAGGGCAGATCATCACATTTGGAACATTAAAACCAAAGGCTGCAATTAAAGATGTTGGGCGTGTTTTAGACATTCCTTTGCAAGAAGTAAACGCGATTGCAAAACTTATTCCTGACGATCCAAAACTAAAAGGCTTTAAGGATGCTTTTGAAAGAAGCCCCGAGCTTAAAAAGATGGCAGAAGATGAAAGATATAAGGAACTTTTTGATATTTCATTAAAGCTAGAAAATACTAATAGAAACACTAGCTTGCATGCTGCAGGAATAGTTATTGGAAAAGAACCTTTAGTCAATTATGTTCCATTATATAGAGATTCAAAAACAGGAAAAATTGCAACACAATATCATAAAGACTTACTAGAAAAATGTGGTCTTGTCAAAATGGACTTTTTGGGCCTTAAAACATTAACTCTTCTAAAGCGAACAGAAAGTCTAATCCACAAAAAAGGTGGAGAATATGCTAATTTCTACCTAAAAAACATCGATTATACTGACCAAGAAACTTTCGCTCTTTTATCAAAAGGCTTATCAAGTGCAGTTTTTCAATTTGAAAGTCAAGGAATGCAAAACATCTTAAAAAGGGTTAAGCCAACTAAAGTGGAAGAACTCATTGCTTTAAACGCTCTCTACCGTCCAGGTCCTATGGACTATATTGACCAATTTATAGCATCAAAAGCAGACCCTTCAAAGATTAAATATCCTGATCCCTCGTTGGAAGATATCCTTTCAGAAACTTATGGTGTTATTGTCTATCAAGAGCAAGTTATGCAGGTAGCTCAGCGAATTGCAGGCTACACTCTAGGGCAAGCTGATATGCTTCGTCGTGCTATGAGCAAAAAGAAAGACATGGAAAGCTATAAGGTAACCTTTGTTGAAGGAGCATTAAAAAATGGCTACACAAAAGAAGTGGCAGAACACGTTTTTGAAATCTTGATTCCTTTCTCAGGCTATGGGTTTAATAAGAGCCATGCTGCTGTTTATGCAATCTTGGCTTTTCAAACAGCAGATCTTAAAACTCATTTTGCTCCTGAGTTTATGGCTGCAAACTTAACTAACGAGATTACATCTGTTGATAAGCTGCCTGAATATCTTGAAGAGGCAAGAAAATTAAATATTGAAATTTTGCCTCCTCATGTCAATTCTTCTGATGTTTATTTCTCTGTAAAAGGTGAAGACATTATTTTTGGTTTTTTAGGCATTAAAGGAATTGGTGAGCAAGCTGCAATTACAATTGTCAAAGAAAGAGAAAAAGGTGGGGAATATAAGTCTTTTATAGATTTTTTAGATAGAGTTGATTTACACATTGTTACAAAAAAGACTTTGGAATCTTTAATTAACACAGGATGTTTTGATGGATTAGGAGAGACTCGCTCAACACTAATTAGTAATATGGAGAGGGCTGTTTCTTTTTCAAACCAGAAAAAAGAAGGACAGGATGTTGGACAGATAAGTTTGTTTTCTAACACAGGGATAACAGAATTTTCAACTTTTAATTTTGAAAAATGTGAAGAATATCCTAAAAAAGAATTATTAAGACTTGAAAAAGAGTTTATAGGTTCTTATGTTTCAGGTCATCCTTTGGATATTTATAAAGATAAAATAGAAGAATATGCAACGCTTGAAACTAGACACTTAAATAGGGCTACAGAAGGAAAAGATTATTTGATTATGGGTAGCATTTCTTCTATTAAAACATATCAAGCAAAAAAGGGAGAGATGTGTTTTGCAAGTCTTGAAGATTTAACAGGTCATGTTGACTTAGTATTTTTTTCTGATGTTTGGACTAACCTTAAAAGTTCTCTTTTTGCAGATGGTGTATATGGTGTGGAAGGAAAGGTAAGCAAAAAAGAGAAAGATGAAACAATTGAATATTCATTCATTGTTAAAAATATTATCAATGTTAAAGAGTTTAAAGATGTGGTTAAAAAAGAAAAAGTATTTTCTGAGGTACATATAGAAATTACTCCAACAGAAAATTTAGAAGCTTTACAAAGTGTTAAAGATTATGTAACAAAACATCAAGGAGACGCTTCATTCTTTATACATTTTGAAAAAGAAGCTTCATCATATGTTGTGAAAGCTAAAGAAAACCTTAAAATCGCAGGGAAAAGAGACACTATAGATGATATACTAGAAATACCTTGTGTATTAAATGCTTGGGGGGAATAATGTTTTCAAATCTTTTTTATATTTTATATGTTGCAATCAACATATATACTTGGGCTTGTATTATACGTATTTTTTTAAGTTGGATGCCTATGTATTTAATGACTCCTATAGGACGAGTTTTAATTGAATTTTGTGACCCATACTTGATATTTTTTAAGCGTTTTAGGTTTACGTACATTGCAGGTTTAGATTTTTCTCCTGCTTTAGCATTAGGTGTGTTGTCTTTTTTAGGGAATGTAGCTTTTTCAATATATGCATTAGGTTACTTTTCTATTATGGGCATTGTGTTTGTGTTGCTTTCTTCTATTTGGGGACTCCTTAAATTCTTTCTAAATGTGCTAGTTTTTATTTCTCTTTTACGTTTTATTTTAGAGTTTTCATATAAATATAGATCGTCTCATTTTTGTGTTGTTATTGATACATTCCTTTATCCAATAAAATCTTTTATTATGAGAACACTTTTTAAGAATAACATTATGCGTGAAAAACATGTGTTATTTATTGTTTTTATTTTCTTTTTAGGCATTCGTATTGTAGCAGAGATTTTTGTGTATAAGCTTTTTATGTTATTTAGTATGTCTGCTTTATTTTTTCGTGGACTTTTTTAAGTTTTTTTGTATTGTGTTTTAATAGTTGAACTATCATATACAAATTAAATCGAAATCAAAAATAAAAAGGTCTATGTTGACCTAAAGAAATATTTTTTATAGTATAAATACTTCGTATTTTGGAGGTCTTATGTCAGGACATAGTAAGTGGGCTACAATCAAACATGCTAAAGGAGCTGCCGACGCAAAACGTGGGCAGATGTTTACAAAGTTTATCAAAGAAATTTCTATAGCAGCTAAAATGGGCGGTGGGGATGTCAACTCAAACCCAAGATTACGTACAGCAGTGCTAAAAGCTAGAGCTGCAAACATGCCAAAAGATAATATTGAACGTGCCATTAAGAAAGGAACGGGAGAAACAGGTGGTGCTAGTTATGAAGAGCTTTTGTATGAAGGCTATGCTCCAGGTGGTGTTGCAGTTTTGGTGGAAACTCTAACTGATAATAAAAATAGAACAGCAGCCTCTGTTCGAAATATTTTCAACAAAGGTGGTGGTAGTTTAGGTGCTACAAATTCTGTTTCTTATATGTTCAATCGAAAGGGTGTTATAGAGTATGAAGCAGAAAAAGTTAACGAGGATGCTTTGCTAGAGGACGCTTTGGAAGTAGGGGCTGATGATGTGGCAAGTGAAGATGGCATTGTAACTGTAACTACAGACCCTTCAACTTTTGCAACTGTGTTGGAAGCATTGCAAGGAAAAGGTTATGAATCTGTTTCAGCTGCTATTTCAATGATTCCTGATACATATATTGCTTGTGATAATGACACAACAGCAAAAGTATTAAAACTAATAGATAGGTTAGAAGAAGATGAAGACGTTCAGAACGTAGCTTCTAATATAGAAATACCTGATGGTTTCCAGATGGAATAAGCTTATTTCTCATGAGGGGACTGTAGTCTCCTTATGAGAAAAAAAAGAGGAAGGCAATATGAAAAAAGTTTTGGTTTTATTGTGTTTTATATTTTGTAGCATTGCCTATTCTGAAGAAGTTTCTAATCAAGCTCCTATTGATGATAAAAATGAATATTTTATATCTCCAACATTAGGCTGGGGACCAGTTGGTGTCGTCACATCACTTGACTTCATGTATCGAAAATATAATGGCTTTGCAATGTTTATAAATTTCAATCTTGCCATGCCATTTACTCCCAGAATTGGTATCGTTACATTCTCAGAGTTCTATCTCGGCTATTCTCTAAAAAAGGGGAATTTTTATGCAACCTTTACAGGTGGTTTATGGGCAGGTGGTGGATTAGCCTTTTATAAAAAAGAAAGAACAACATATCCTAGTTATGGCGGTCTAGATGCAACCAATACTAATATATTTGTGCTAATGCTATTTGCTTTGCGTAATGACTACACATATTTTTTTAATGAAAAAGTAGGAATTACTGCTTCTCACACACATGGTGTAGGGCTTAACTTGATTAGGTGGGTTTTAGATGATGAGAACCTATACCTATACAATTTTTTATTAAAACTTGGAGTAACATTTAAAATTTAATAAAGGTTAGGGCTTCTATCTAAATGACCCTAGTTTTCTCAGTGGTTGCATTAAAATATTCTGTTATCTTTAATCTTACGGTTATTTTTTCCATTCTAGCTTTTTACCCTTCCCTTATGCTATAAAGTGTTTATGTCATTGTTTTTAGATTTGCAAAAGTGCAAGACTGAAGAAGATGTTAAAGATTGTTATATTAAGGCCTTGCACTTAAAAGGATATCAGAAAAATCTCATCGATATTCAAACAAAAGAAGTGTGGTTTGAAGCAAAGTGGGGGTGTAAAGTTTCCACATACTCAATGTTTACTCAGCTTCTTTTTTACGTGAAAGAGGCTCTTAAAACAGGAGAATACGTACCCCCTTTTTTATGTGTAATTGATAGCAAAAAAGCTGCCTTGATGAAAACCGAAACGGTGTTTCCCTTTCTTAATGACAAAAGCATAAAGATTAAGTGGGGAAAAAGAGCTAGTGAGGTGACTCAAGACGCCATTGACCGTGTGAGCCAGTTTATAGGAACACACTTTGTTTCTTACAACATAGAAAAAGCTGAGAATGAATTTATAGAAGCTATAACCAACGCCATAAAAAGGGGGGAAATAATTCGTACTCAGATAACACCTGATAATCTCAAAAGTGTTTTTGACTACTGGGTGGAAGCTATTGGCAAAGAAATTACAAATGCAAAGGTTGAAGACTATGTATTATTGTTTTATGCAGATGTGATGAGTGATGGCACAGTTTCTACTCATGAAAATATGAGTGCAGAGCTTTTGCATAAAGGAACAAAACCTGCGTTTCTTTTGAATGGAACATTTTACGAGCTAGGCAACATTGAAGGTTATCGTAAGTTTTGGGCAATATATGACCGTCCTCCAAAAAAAGAGTATAGAGATTACTTACTTGAGCGTCGAGATAGCTTAATTCCTCTTGATGAGCGTTCTTTTAAGGGAGCTTATTACACTCCTCTTCATGTTGTTGAAAAAGCCTATGAGCTTTTAAATAGTTTGTTGGGCTCTGGTTGGCAAAAGGAATACATTGTATGGGATCCTTGTTGTGGTGTTGGCAACCTAGAAACAAAGCATAGCAATGTGCGAAATATTTATATGAGCACTCTTGACTCAGCAGACATTGATGTTATGAAAGCCACAAAAACATGTGTTGCAGCTCAGCGTTTTCAATACGATTATTTGAATGATGACATCACTGAAGAAGGCGATATTGACTATAGTCTTACAAATAAAATACCAGCTAGTTTACAAAAAGCTATTGAAGCTTCAAAGCACGGAAAAAAGAAAATATTGATATTGATGAATCCCCCTTATGCTGAGGCAACCAATGCAGATAACACTGCGAAAGGTGCAGGCGAAGCAAAGAACAAAAGTGGTGTGGCAAAAGAAACAAAGGTTGCCAAATATTGCATGAAAGGATATGGAAAGGCTAGCAATGAGCTTTTCACTCAGTTTGTGGCTCGTATTGCAAAAGAAATCCCTAATGCAGTGCTTGCAATGTTTTCGACACTAAAATATGTTAATGCACCTAATTTTGAAGAGTTTCGGCTTCAGTGGAGGGCGGAATATCTAGGTGGTTTTGTAGTTCATTCAAAGGCATTTGATGGCATAAAAGGAGATTTTCCTATTGGCTTTTTGGTATGGCAAACACATAATAAAGAATTAGTTACCCCCCCCCCCCCCCCCCCCCCGAGACATATAATTACAGAGGTTTCTTGCGAAGTTTTAGATAAAAACGCAAAGCCTTGTGGAGAAAAAACTTTTTATAATATCCCTACATCACAATATCTAAATGTTTGGATTAAAAGACCTAAAAGAAATGATGAAGACGCTATTCCTCTTTCTAATGCAATAACAGTTTCTACAGTGAAGATTCCTATTACCAAATGGTCAGATGGAGCTATTGCTTATATGTATTGTGGTGTAAATGATTTTCAACATGCAAGCACACAAACTGTTCTTTATTCCTCTCTTTATGGTGGAGGACATGGTTTTTATATAACAAGTGAAAACCTTTGGCAAGCAGCTGTTGTATTTACAGTGCGCCGAATTATCCCTCATAAATGGTTAAATGATAGAGATCAATTTTTACAACCAGATAAGTCCCTTCCCGAAGACTTTATAAACGATTGTTTGATATGGATGCTTTTTTCAGGAAGTAACCTTACTGCAAGTGCCGATGGCTTAGAATGGAATGGCAAGATGTGGTCTATAGTTAATCATTTTATTCCATATAGAGAAGAAGAAGTGGGAGCTAATAGTCGCTTTGAAAGTGATTTTTTAGTAAATTATATGCAAGATAAATGCTATAGCAGTGAAGCCCTTGCAGTGTTGGAAGAAGGCAAAAAGATATGGCAAACATACTTTGCTTTAAGCTTTCCCCATTCTATTCGTGAAAAGTTTAAGTTAGAGAGAGCCGATGTTGGCTACTATCAAATTCGAAAAGCATTAAAAGCACTTGCAGAAATAGGAGACCATGCAAAGCCTTTTAGTTTTGCACTTTTCGAAGAAGTCTACGCCATACTGACCGATAAGCTAAAAGAACAAGTGTATGAATTAGGGTTTTTAAGGGTATAGAAAAAAATAAATATTGCAAAACAATTACAGGTTTAGACCAAACCTAGAATGCAAAAATTATTTGAATAAGATTTAACTTGAGAAATAACTCGCTGTCTTGACGTATGTTAATTACTAACTATATAATCAGTGAATGGAATTTACTAAAGAATTTATAGAAGGTCTTTCAATTGATGAAGACTCTATCTTACAAGAAACTGCAAATTCTGCAGGTGTTTTGCTTTTTCAGGCAAAAGCGGTTATTTCATTGCTTAATGAAGGGTGTACCATTCCTTTTATTTCTAGATATAGAAAGGAAAAACACGGGAACTTAAACGAAGTGCAAGTGAAAGATTGTGAGAAATTTCACACTTCCATCACTAATATGGAAACTCGTCGTTTAGAAATCATCAAAGGTATTTTTAACGAGGGAAAACTTACAGAAGCTCTTTATAACAACATAAAAAAAGCTCATACTCTTACTGAGCTAGAAGATATTTGGCTTCCATTTAAGAAAAAGAAAAAGACTCGTGGAATGTTGGCAAGCGAAAGAGGTTTAGCTCCTTTAGCAGAAATTATTAAAAGAGAAAATGAAGAAACTGTTCTTTTAAAAGCAAAAGATTTTATTAAACTAGATTCAGAAGATGAAAAGCTCAATGTTCCAACAGTAGAAGATGCAATACAGGGAGCAAAGGATATAATAGCAGAAGAAACTTCACAAAACACAGAGAATAGAAAATTAATATTAGATTTTTTTACTAATACTGGAAAGTTTGTGGTTAAGGGAATCGGTGATGAAGAAAAGCAAAAAACCTCTGTTTATCAAATGTATTGGGATTATACAGAGCCTATAAAATCAATTAAACCTCATAGAGTTTTGGCAATAAATAGAGGAGAAAAAGAAGGAGTTTTGAATGTTGACTTAGAGGTTGACTTTGAAGAAGGTATTAAAAAGCTTGAAAGCTGTGCAACGCTACATAATAGATATCATAAGGAAGCTATAGCTGATGGTTTTTTGCGTCTTTTATCTCCACAAGTCTTACGTGAAATTAGAGGTAACTTAGCAGAAGGGGCAGATGTACATGGTATTAGTATTTTTAGTGAAAACTTAAAAAATCTCCTTATGGCAAGCCCAATAAAGGGTACTAGGGTTTTAGCTTTTGACCCTGGAATTAGAACAGGAACAAAATGTGCAGCATTAGACGAAACAGGTAAATATCTAGGCTCTTTTGTCATATATCAAAATAAGGTTGATGAAGCGAGTATAGCTATTATCAAAGCAATTAAGGACTACAACATTGCATTAATTGCAATCGGGAATGGAACTGCAAGTCATGAGGTGCAAGAACTAGTTGGTAATGTTATTAAATCTTCATGTCCTGATGTTCTTTTCACTGTAGTTGATGAGGATGGAGCTTCAGTTTATTCAGCAGGAGATGTGGCAAGAGAAGAGTTTCCAGATTTAGACTTAACTATAAGAGGTGCTATTTCTATTGGAAGAAGATTGCAAGATCCTCTTGCAGAGTTAGTTAAGATTGAACCAAAGTCTATAGGTGTTGGTTTATATCAACATGACTTAAATCAAAAAAAATTGGGAGAAGAGCTTTCATCTGTAGTTTCGTCAGTCGTAAACAATGTTGGAGTAAACTTGAACACAGCTAGTAGCTCTCTATTAAAATATGTTTCAGGAATCAACTCAAGTCTTGCAAAAAAGATTGTTGAAAGAAGGGAAGAAAAAGGAATTTTTAAGAATAGAGAAGATTTGAAAGATATTTCAGGAATGGGAGAAAAAACTTTTGAGCAATGTGCAGGTTTTTTAAAGATCCCAGAAAGTGATAATCCTCTCGATAATTCATGGGTTCATCCAGAAAATTATGCTGTTGGAAAAGTTATTTATGATATTGTTTCGAAACAACAAGAAGTTTCAAACAATGTTAAGGAAGATTTGGAAAAAGACTATGGTGTAACTCGCACAACACTAGAAGACATTATAGGAGAATTAAAAAAGCCAAATCGAGATCCTCGTGAAGATTTTCCAAAACCTATAATGCAACAAGGTGTTTTAAAATTTGAAGATTTGAAAGAAGGAATGCAAGTTAAAGGTAAGGTGAAAAATGTTGTTGACTTTGGTGCTTTTATTGACTTGGGAATTAAAGAGACAGCACTTTTGCATATTTCTGAAATGAGCGATTCTTTTATAAAAGAACCTTTGGAACTCTTAAAAGTTGGTCAAGTTTTGGAATGTAAAATTATTGCACTTGATGTGGATAGAAGACGCATTAGTTTGAGTAGGAAAAAAGAGGCTACTGTGGTGGCAACAGCTACGAATTCAAAGATGAGCAAGCAGGAGGCAATTAAAGATGTCTCTACAAAAGGAGATAAAAAGGTTTTTATAAAAAAGAAAGTTGTTGCTAAAGATCAAAACGAAAAGAAGTTTGATAAAAAGGTAGCAGAAGATAGAAGAACTTCTAGAAACGATGATGGTACTAAGTATAATCCTTTTGTTGCTTTAATGAAGAATAAAAAATAATGAGCGATTCTTCTCTTGATTCTAGTATATTTTCTCCGCAGAGCTTAAAAAACAGCTTACCTCTTGAAAATGCTGAAGCTGTGGAGAATTCAAGGGAAGAAATTAAAAAGGTATTGTTTTCTGACAGTAAAAGATTTTTAATGATTGTAGGACCTTGCTCAATACATGATGAAGAAGCAACTCTGGATTATGCGAATAAATTAAGTGAATTACAAAGAAAATATTCCTCTCTTTTTTGTATTGTAATGCGAGTGTATCTTGAAAAGTCTCGAACATCTTTAGGTTGGCCTGGTTTTGTATGTTCTCCTAATATAGATGAAAACTTTTCTATAGAGGATGGTATAAAACATGGAAGGGAATTAATGTTAAAAATTTCAAAACTAGGACTTCCAATAGCTTATGAAATAGTTGATCCTTTGGTTTTTTCTTACTTTAAGGATGTTGTGAGTTGGGCTTCTGTAGGAGCTAGATCGAGTAATAGTCAGATATATCGTTATTTGGCTTCATCACTTTCCTACCCAGTAGGCTTTAAAAATAACATTTCAGGAGATATGGAACTAACTGCAGAGGCAATTTTTTCCAGCACTTATCCACATTCTTTTTTAAGTATTAATGAAGAGGGATGTGTGTGCAACATAATAACAAAAGGTAATAAACTTAGTCATTTAGTTTTAAGAGGTTATAGAAAAGGCACAGAAACCTATCCTAATTATGATGAAACATCTTTAATTAATGCAAAAAAATTGCTAGAAAAAAAGAAATTACCTAAAAGTATTTTAGTGGATGCTTCTCATGATAATTCAAAAAAAATGCCACTCCTACAAGAAAAGGTGTTTCTTGAAATGTTAAAAGCTAGATATGAAAAGAAGAATGAAACGATTAGAGGCTGTATGCTAGAAAGTTTTATTTTTGAGGGTTCTATAACACCAAAAGAATATTTAGAAACTAAAGAGATAGGCTACTCAATAACTGACCCATGCATGAGTTTTGAAAGAACAGAAAAACTTCTTGATGTTGCATATCAAAAGTATTTAAACATTTCAAGCAATACTACCAGTGTTACCTTGGATAGTGAATTGCATGATAATTGTGAGGAAAAACTAAAAAAAATTGATGTATACACAGATGGTGCTTGCTCAGGAAATCCTGGTAAGGGGGGCTGGGCTTTTGTAATTGTTGAAAATGATGAGTCTATTTATGAAAAAAGTGGTGGCGAAGCTAAAACTACAAACAATAGAATGGAAATACAGGCTGTTATAGAAGCGTTAAAAGAAGTTCATAGTCGAAAACTTTTAGATTTAGAGCTTACTATCTATACTGATTCTAGTTATGTAAAAAATGGAATTACCGAATGGATTAAAAAATGGAAAAAGAATGGTTGGAAGTCTTCTTCTAATAGTCCTGTAAAAAATCAAGATTTGTGGTTATTATTAGATTCTCTTGTTTCTTCTTTTTCTTCTCTTTCTTGGAAATGGGTAAAGGGGCATGCTGGTAATAAATTTAATGAAGTATGCGATTCTTTGGCTAGTAAACAAGCACAAGGGCAAAAAGGGGAGCAAGCTAGTTTAAGTTTTTAATTATGAGTGAACAAAATAATAGAAATATATATTATGAAGGTCTTCCTTCAGTTCTCATTATAGGCAAGCCTAATGTAGGGAAATCAACATTGTTTAATAGACTTTTGCATAAAAGAAGGAGTATAACAGAGCCTACGGCAGGAGTCACAAGGGAACCTATAGAACATCAAACAGTTTTAGACGGAAAACCTATTTTGCTTATTGATAGTGCTGGTTTTTCTCCTCGCATTTCAAAAGAAAATAAGTATAGTTTGATTGATGAAATTGCACGTGAAAAAACACTTGAATACTTAAAAAAAGCAGATAAATTGTTATTGGTCTTAGATGCCACTAATTTTTCTAGTGAAGATGAAGAATTTATTGAAATACTACGTCCTTTTTCTAGTAAGCTAATAGTTGCCGTAAACAAAACCGAAGGTGGAAGATTTAGGGAAGAAGCATATAATCTTTTGCAAAGGGGTTTTTCTTCAATAATTTGTATTAGTGCAGAACATGGAGAAAATATTAGTGAACTAATTGAAAATATCTTAGATGGTTTAGACTTTTCGAAGATAAAAGAACAAGATATACAAAAACAAATTAAAATTGCAATTGTTGGAAAACCTAACACAGGAAAATCAACTCTTTCTAACTATCTCACAAAAAAGGATGCGTCTATTGTTACTGATATTGCTGGAACTACAAGAGACATAATTGAAGGTAAATTCTCACATAAAGGTTATTTATTCATAATTCAAGATACTGCAGGAATTAGAAAAAAAGCTCGTCTTAAAGAAAACATTGAGTATTATTCTGTGCTTAGAGCATTGGAAAGTATAGAAAAAGCTGATGTTGTGTTTCATTTAATAGATGTGAATGAAGGTTTAACAGAACAAGATAAAAAAATATGTCATCAGGCTGCTAGTAAAGGAGTGCCACTAATCTTCGTTTTGAATAAATGTGATACTATTCAAAACACAAAGCATACAAAACGTTTGAATGAAAAAAATATTAGAATTATGTTTGGCAAAATGAATTATGTTCCAATTCTTTCAATCTCTAGTAAGACAGGCGAGGGGGTTAATGAGCTTTTAAATTGTGCTATAACTATTAACTCTCAAGTTAATAAAAAAATTGATACTTCTAGTCTTAATATGGCTCTTAGAGATTGGATTACTGAGACACCTCCTCCTTCAAAGCCATCTGTAGGTTTTACTTTTCGCTATATAGTGCAAAAGGGATGTCACCCTGTTGAGTTTCTGCTTTTTTCAAATAAACCCGAAAATGTTTCTGAATCTTATTTAAGGTATATTCAAAATAGAATTAGACAAGATCTAGGTTTTTCTTTTATTCCTATTCTATTGACTGTGAAAGGAAGTAGAACAAAGTGGGAAGAAAGGTTATAAGAATTCTTAAAACATTATGGATAAAAAACCTTTTTATGCTGATTTTATTGAAAAGACTCAAAGAAGAAAAAACTTCACTTCAAAAAAAATAGAAAAGACTTCTTTAGAAAAACGCAAAAAAGAGGAAAAAAGAAATCATAAAGATACAAACATAACCATAGAAAGAAAAATTCAAAATTCAAGAAAAACTCTGTGTAAAAATATTGAGATAAAAATAGAAAAAAAACTTCTTTTTAAGAGATTAACAAAGGAAGAATACGATCTAATCAATTCATTTTTGCAATTTGTGGATCCAGTATTAAACTTAAGTAAAAAACAAAAAGATGAAACTTATAGAAATATTAGAAAGCTTTTTCATCATTTAACAGATGAAAGGACTGACAGATCTTATGACTATTTAAACAATCCCAGAGATTTATCTTCTTATATTTATTACTATCTTTGGTGGAATCTTTATAGATTGGTTTCGTTGTTTAATTCCATTAAATTTAATCTCAAAGATGGAAGTATTGTAGGAGACTTTGGATCAGGTCCACTGACTAGCGTTTTAGCATTATGGATTTCAAAACCAGAATTGAGAAATAAAGAAATAACTTTTTATTGTGTTGATATTTCTTCAAAAGTTATGAAACTTGGAGAGGATATTTTTCATTCTTTATGCAAATTTACTTCAAAAGAAAATACAAAATGGAAAATAAAAAAACTGCAAGCTTCTTTTCCTATCTCCTTAAAGACTAAACTTTCTCTATTTATTTCTTGCAATATGTTTAATGAGATTCTTTGGAACAAGCAAAATAATTTGAGAGAAAAAATAAAAAACTATGCAAATACTATAGATTCCTATTTAGAAGATGACGGTAGTTTTATTGTGGTAGAACCAGGGCTACCCATAGGAGGAGCTATTATTTCTCTATTTCGTAAATCTTTTTTAGAAAAGAGATACAGTGTAGAATCTCCTTGTCCGCATATTGAGCATTGCCCATTGCATGAAAAATCTGTTGATAATATTCCTTCTGCAAAAAATAAATGGTGTCATTTTTCTTTTTCAACTTTCCAAGCTCCTAGCAATCTAATTCAGTTATCTGATAGGGTCGGATTAAATAAAAAAGTTGTAAGCCTTTCATATATATATTGCATTAAAAATGGCAAAAAAGAAAAAAACAATAACTCTTCATTTTCTGCTATAATCACTTCAAACATAATAAAGCTAGAACATAATAAAATTGGTAGATATGCTTGTTCAGGTAATGGTTTTTTGCTTTTAGAAGGTGAAGAAGAGTCTATTGTTAGAGACTTACATTTTGGTTCATATATTAGTATTCCATTTCATATCTTTGATAAGTCTTTTAGAGATGCAAAAACAGGTGCTATCATTATTAGAATTTAAATGATTTCTTTATAATTCTATTCTACTACAATTTTCATTTAT
>CAUUAF010000015.1:0-24917 GCA_963543085.1 uncultured Treponema sp.
AACTAAATGGAAGGATGTTAATGCTAGTAGTTCTATTGATGTACCAGAAAAGTATATAGTTCAATGGAAATTAAATGATGAAAATGGTGATAACTTAGAAGATGATTATAGTTTTGATTTTGACACAACTATTTTTGCTAAAGCTAAAAGAGATACTGTAATTCTCACTTTAAGAGGGGATGAAAATGTAACAAAGAGTCAAGATTTGATTGTTGCAGATAGAAATGAAAAATGGCAAAACATAAAAGAAGAAGCAAAGAATGCTGTGAGTGTTCCAGAAAACCACACAATTGAATGGCATTTGGATAATGCAAAAGGTGAACTTCTTGTAGATAGTCATGTTTTTCAAAAAAATGCAATTATATTTGCAGTGACAAGAAAGCCTTTTATTGACATTACGATTACTGGAGACACAAATGTTGTTGTGAAAAAAAATAAGATTTCTATTGAAAAAGATAGTGAATGGAAAGATGTTAGAAGTTTGGCTGATGAAGCTATTACTGTAGCAGATGGATACACCATACAATGGAAAGTGAATGGTACTATTCTTCTTGATTCTTATAAATTCTTAGAAGCTACAACGATTTTTGCTGCATCTAGTTCTAAAGACTTAATTTTAGTAAATCCTCCTACTGATTGGATTGTTGGAAAGGATGTTAGTTATAAAATACCTAGTGGTTTTTCTAAAGGAGTATTTATTGAGGGAAGAAAGATAAAATTAAGTCCATATAAAATATCAAAAACTGAAATGACTTATAAGTTTTATAAGGAAGTTCGTGATTGGGCTATCTCTCATGGTTATAATTTAGGAGAAGGAAAAATAGGTAGTAAAGGAACAGGTAGTGATTCTCAACCTGTAACTTCTGTTACATGGCGAGATGCAATAGTTTGGTGCAACGCTTATACTGAGATGAAAAATGGTAGTGATGTAGAATGTGTTTATAGGAAAAGTGAAACTGATTCAAAAGTTTTAAAAGATATCAATGAGAAAGAAGGGAATAAATTTGTTTGTGACACATCTTATTTTGATAAAACTAAAAAGGGCTTTCGCTTACCTACAGAAACTGAGTGGGAATATTCAGCACGTTACACGGAAAATAATGAAAATGCAGAACAATATGGTGCGGTTTTTCTTACAAGGCTTCATAGTGTTTCAGGAGCAAAAAAGCCTGTGGGCTTTAAAGATGTTGAGCAAGAAGGTGCTTCTTGGGATGAATTAAAAGATGAGCTTATTAAGTATGCAATCGTTGGAAAGTATTGGAATGGTACTGCTTTTGTTACAACAGAAATTGCAGGAACGGAAGTTGTTTCTAGCAAAACTCCAAATTCATTAGGACTTTATGATATGAGTGGAAATATTGCTGAGTGGGTTTTTGATGGATTTAATTTTGGAAGATTTGATAAAGGTGAGTTTGTTGACCCTGTAACAGTTGCAAAAAGTACATCAAAAGTTATTTGTGGTGGTAGCTATTTTGATAGTGCAGATAAGTGTTGTGTAGGTAGCAGACAAAGTTCTAGCTCTAATTCAAAAAAATCATCAGTAGGTTTTAGAATTGCGACATATCAATAATTATGAAGTTTAGGAGATATGAGTTTTATGAAAAAGACAATTGGTATAGTATTTTTGATATTAAGTTTTTTTAGTTGCAAACATAATAATTTTTCTAATGAAGTGAAACCTAAAGAAGAAGAAATTAAAGGATCTGAATATTTTATAGATGTGACTCCTCCAAAAGATGGAATTGTAGGGCAAAAACCTTCTTATAAGCTTAGAGGAAGTGCTCTATATTTTGCTGGTGTTTTTACTGAAGGTAGAAAGGTTATTTTAAGCCCATATAAAATAGGAAAATATGAAGTAACCTACAGGCTGTTTAAGGAAGTTCATGATTGGGCAAAAGATAATGGTTATGTATTTGTAGACGGATGGCTAAAAGGTTCTAAAGGACTTGATGAGGATAGCGAAGAAGAGCCCGTAACCTTTGTGAGCTGGCGGAATGCAATAGTTTGGTGCAATGCTTACACAGAAATGAAAAATGGTAGCAACACAGAATGTGTTTATAGAAAAAGTGAAACGGATGATTCTGTGATTAAAAATGCAAAAGATAGAGTTTTGTGTGATTCATCTTATTTTGACCAATCAAAGAAGGGTTTTCGTCTTCCTACAGAAGCTGAATGGGAATATGCAGCTCGATTCCAAACAACTGAGGATAATGGAATTAAATATGGCGATTCTTTTCTTACTAAGTTAGATAGTGCTTCTGGGGCAAAAAAGCCTGTTTGTTTTTATCAAGTTGAGAAAGGGGCGTCTACTTGGGAAGAATTAAGAGAGCATTTAACAGAATATGCTGTTTATGGAAAGTACTGGGAAGGAGATACTAATGATCCTAAGAATTTTAAGGAGACAGGAGTAAAGAAAACTTCAGTTGTTGGGAGCAAAAAACCAAACGCTTTAGGGCTTTATGATATGAGTGGGAATGTAACTGAATGGGTTTTTGATAAGTTTGGAAAGCCTCAAACTGGCGAGTTTAAAGATCCTGCTATCATAACAAATGATACAACACGTATTATGCGTGGTGGAAGCTGGCATGGTGAAGCTGAATATTGCTGTGTGGGAAGTAGGATTGGAGCATCTCCTAATGCTCGTCTAACAAACTTAGGTTTTAGAATTGCCTGCTATAAGTAACCCAGTTCTTCTAAAGATACACTGACTAATTTGACTCAGATTAATAAGTGTTTCTTTGTAGTAAAAAAAGCCTCCCTCAAATGAGGAGGCTTTTTAATTGTTATTTTATCACAATCTTGTGTGAGTGTGTTGGGCTATTTATAACAGTGTCCATAACAGGGCAGTGTATATCTACATAGTCCACAAGCTTTTCTATTTCTTCTTGAGTTGCTGATGTTTTGAAGGTGTAAGTTGTTTCTATATCCTTGATTCCTGTTTTAGCATTTGGATTTTTACCTGTTATTCCATCAAAGTCTATAGTTCCCTTGCATTCAACTTCTAGTTCTTCGAACTGGATCTTCATCTTCCTTGCTGCCATCCTTGCAATTACACTCTTACAAGCTCCTAAAGAACATAAAAAAGCTTGAAGTGGGTTCATTCCCTCATCTGTTCCTCCAGATGTTTTAGGTTCATCAGTGTAAAAAACATGGTTTCCCGATTCACATGTGACCTTTACTCCTTCTTTAAGAGTAGCCTTTCCTATTAAAGTAGTATCTGCCATAATTTCCTCCTAGCAAATATTCTGTTCTTTTATTATATCAGTCTTTTTTTTGATTAATCAACTTTTCTTTTTTGTTTTCATAAACATATTAAAAAATCAATTTTATCAAAAAAAGAAAAGAAAAAGCTTTTATTCCAATAATTGAAAAATAAATAAAAAAATGTTAGTCTTGAAAACCTTATGAAAAATCACATTATCATTTTCGCCTTTATGGCATTATCTCTTTTTTCCTGCAACAAAGTAACTGAATTTTTGGTAGAGTCTTATGAAAATATTGAAAGTATTTCGTCTTCTAGTATATCAAGGCTTGATCCAATCAAGATAGTATTTTCTGAAAATGTAAAGTATAAAGACAATGTAAAAAAAGCTATTGTCTTCGTTCCACGCCTTAATGGCTCATACGATTTTATAGATGATAGAATATTTGTTTTCTCCCCTTCGTCCCCTTATGAGGGAGGAAGTGAAATTAAAATGTCAGTTGATGTAGGACTTTTGATAGATGGCAAGGCTGGTCAAAAGGGATTTGTCAAAAACTTTCTTGTTTCCCCTAGCCACTTTTATGTTGATTTTGAGCCAATAAAAATTGAAAAAGATGGAAAGATAGGGATTGATGGTGTGATTGAAGCTGATATTCCTGTTGATGTGGAGCTTTTAAAAAAAGCTTTCAGTGTTAAAAGAGAAGATGGAAAAGATGTTAAAAACATAACAATTGATATTGTGCAAGATGGAGATACGGCTTCTTATTTTATTACAATGAAAGGAATAGAAAAAGAAGAAGATGATGTTTCATACATCGTTTCGTATGATATGAGTGCTTTGGAATCTGATGATAAAGATTCTAAAATGTTCAAGGTGCTAGGAAAGAATAATTTTGAAGTTAATTCATATAAGGTAGAAAATGGCAACACAGTGTCTGTGAGTTTTTCGGAACAACTAGATGCCAGCCAAGATCTTAGCACACTAGTTTCTATTACTTCTGAAAGTGATTTTAGATGCTACTTAAAAGCAAAAAAAAATATATTAAAGTTATACAATAATGTTTCTTCATGGCCAGATAATATTCAAGTTACTATTTTAAAAGGTGTAAAAAGTGCAAATGGTAATGTTTCAAAAAACGATTACACCTTTATTCTAAAAGATAGTTTTGATATTCCAACAGTGGAGTTTGAAGCAAAAGGAAACATAGTTCCTTCAAAAGACAATGCAATTGTAATACTTAAAACTAAAAACATAAAAGGCGTATATATGCGAGCCATAAATGTGTATGGGCATAATATGCTTCAGTTTTTTCAAGAAAATACATTAGGAGAAGATCATTATCTTGAACCTGTGGGGGAACCTTGTTGGGAAGGTAGTTTTCAATTTGAGTGGAAAGACGATATGAAAAACCGAGAGGTTGTTAGAGCAATAGATATAACAGAGTTAGTGAAAAAATTTCCTACAGGGATGTTTAATCTTCAAGTTGCTTTTTCTAAAGAAGATAGCATGTATAAGCCTAAAAGATTAGAAGACGACTTTTCTTATCTTCCGTTTCCACCAGCAAAGTTTTATTCAAGGTCATGGAATGCTTGGAATGAATATTGGAATCTACATAGAGATGTAGTAGAAAATAATGATAATTTTTGGGAGCAAAGAAAAAATCCAAGCCACCCAGCCTTTTATCTTCCTTCATTTAATTATGATTTAGTTGCTAAGAAAGATATTTTAGTTTCAAACTTGTCTTTGATGGCAAAGAGAGATGTGAATGGGGCTATTTATGCTAGAGTTTGTGATATAAGAACAGGAGAAATGGTTGAAGGGGCAAATGTTAAAGCTTTTTCATTTGCTCAAAGAGAACTTGCAAGTAGTAAAACTGACAAAGATGGCTCTGTCTTCTTTGAAAATATGAAAGATGCTTTTTTTATTCAAGCTGAGAAAGAGGGGAGTTTTGCGTATCTTAAAGTGAATGAAAGTCAAAAAATGTCAACATCACATTTCGCTGTTGATGGAGAGATCGCAAAAGAAGGTGTAAAAGGCTATATATATGGAGAACGTGGCATATGGAGACCTGGAGATGAAATTCATTTATGCTTTATATTACAAGATCCAAAAGGAACACTTCCTAAAGATATTCCGTTAGAGTTTACACTTACTGATGTTCTTTTAACAGAAGTTGATCGTCAAGTGCTTAATTCGTCAGTTGGTGGAATATATAGGATTGATACAAAAACAGCTCAAGGTGCAAAAACTGGAACATATACTGCAAGAGTCAAACTTGGTGGCAATGTATGGCAAAAAGAAATAAAGATTGAAAGTATTATTCCAAATAGGCTTTTTGTGAATCTCGAACCAGTTGACTATTTGAAAAATGGTGAGAATAACATAGTTCTTTCTAGTCAATGGCTACATGGTGCTAGTGCTTCTGGGCTCAAGGCAGAACTTGATGTGCGATATGTTGTAGACACTAATCCATTTGGAGATTGGAAGCATTACTCTTTTATTGCAGAACATAATAAATTTTCTAGTATAAATGAAAGATTGTGGCAAGGCACTTTAGATAATGAAGGAATTGCTAATATCAGGTTGCCCATGACTGTGGAGAAAGCACCTGGAAAATTAAAGGCTGTATGTGAAACACGAGTATATGAGAATTCTGGAGCATTTTCGACTGAAAACAAAGTATTAGATTTTTCTCCATATTCTGCTTATGTTGGTTTTCTTCTTCCAAAAGGAGATGATTCTTATAGAGATGATCTTATCTATACAAACAAAGACAATGTGGTGGATTTTGTTGTGTTGGATAAAGATGGCAACTTAATCAAACAGAGTAGAAAAATTGCAATTGATGTATATCGTCTTGATTGGAAATGGTGGTGGGAAGGTGATGCTTATACGGAAAGCATTTATTCTTCCAGCTCTTCTATTACAAATAAGTTAAGTGCTGAAATTGAAACAGTCCAAGGAAGAGGAAAGTGGACTTTTAATATAAAAGATAAAGATTGGGGACGCTATCTATTAGTTGCCAAAGACGAGATGGGAGGGCATGTAGCTTCAAGCGTGTTTTATGTGGATACTCCTTATTGGTCAGCTCGCTCTAATGGGAGTGCAGAAACAGTTCTTGTTTTGCAGTCAGAAAAAGAGACGTATAAAAGTGGAGAAGAAGTTGAAGTTTCTTTCCCATCAGCGAAAGACTCCTTTGCGTATATAACACTAGAGAAAGCAGGAAAGTTTATAGAAAGGCAGGTGATTAGGGGAACCGGAGGGGGGTGCAAATATAGTTTCAAAGCTGAAAGCAGTATGGCACCGAATGTTTATGTCCATGTTAGTTTAGTTCAAGCTTATAAGAACGTAAAAAATAGTCTTCCAATTAGGCTTTATGGAGTTATTCCTATTAAAATAGAAGATGAACAGAGTCACCTTGAACCTATTCTTTTTGTGAAGGATTCTTTTGAAGCAAATAAAACAAATACATTTAAGGTGAAAGAAAAGAATGGAAGAAGAATGGCTTTTACCGTTGCTGTGGTTGATGAAGGTTTGCTTGGAATTAACAACTTTAAAATGCCAAATCCATGGAATCATTTTTATAGAAAAGAAGCTTCAATTTTATCATCTTATGACATGTTTAATTCAGTTAGCGGTGCTTTTAACGGAAAAATTGAAACACTACTTGCAATTGGTGGCTCTGAAGATGCAGTGGATTCATCTAATGGTAGTAAAAAAGCTGAACGTTTTAAAAGTGTCGCTATGTTGTTAGGACCATATCAAATAGAAGAAAAACAAGAAAAGACTATTGAATTTGAAATGCCCCAGTATATGGGTGCAGTGCGTCTTATGCTTGTGGCAACTAATGAGGCAAGCTATGGAGTTAAAGAAGAAAGTGTTAAGGTTGCAAGTCCTTTGATTGTGCTTCCTACATTTCCACGGACTCTAGGTATTGGCGAAGATATGGAAGTGCCTGTTACTGTGTTTAACGGCACTGAAAAGCAAGCTCAAATTAAAGTTAATCTTAAAAGTGAAGGGTCTATCAAAATAAGTCAAGAAAGAACTATCACTGTTGGAGCTTTGCAAAATGATATTGTAAGTTTTAATGTGAAAGCAGAGAAAAAAGGTAAGACTAAGTTTACCATTGAAGGAATTGGAGGTGGGAAATTAAAAGCCTCTTCTTCTATAGAAATAGATAGCCTTTCTCGAGGTACTCCATATATAAACATTAAAAATGAATTTTTACAGAGTAAAGAAGAAAAGACATTGACTACATCCTTACCAGGTGAGGATGGAACTCGAGAATTATCATTGGAGATTTCTAGACTTCCTTCTTTAGGCCTTGAAAATCGTCTTTCTTATCTTCTTGAATATCCTTCTGGTTGCTTGGAACAAATCACATCAAAGGCTTTCTCACAACTTTATCTACCAAAGTTCTTGGAACTTTCATCTGAAGAAGCAGAAAAGCGAAAAGAAAGTATTGTATCCGTTTTGCAAAGATATCCGTCTTATCAAACTTCAAGTGGCGGTTTTTCATATTGGCCTGGTGGAAGTGAAGTATCTTCTTGGGCAAGTATTTATGCATTTCATTTTATGGTAGAAGCTAAAAAAATGGGCTTTAGTGTTGAAGATTCTTTGTATAAAAAATCACTTGACTATCAAACCTCTTCAGCAAAATCTTGGGTGGCAGGTTATAGGAATAATCCAGAGGTGCAAGCCTATAGGCTTTATGCTTTAGCTTTGGCAGGACGTGGAGACTTGCAATCTATGAATAAATTTAAAACATCTGATAAGCTTTCTCCTTTGGCTTCATCTCTCTTGGCTAGTGCTTATATTCTTTTAGGTAAAAAGGACGTTGGGAAGAGTCTTATCTCTGATTCTTCTCTTTATTTTGAGTATAATAAGAGAGGATTGCAGAATTATGCTTCTTCTTTACGTGATGTGGCTATGCAACTGCAGTCTTATACATTGTTGGAAGAACGTAATGATAATGTGAATAATTGTATTTTATCTTTAGCTAATGCTAGCAGTTCAGGTGAATACCTTTCTACCAACGAAATTGCAAATATTTTGATATCGCTAGCTCCTTATTATAATTATAGAAAATCTTCTTCCATTAATGTGGAAGTTAAAACTCAAAATGAAAAGCAAGATATTAGCTTAAATATGACTAGCAAAGTGTTACCTCTTAAAGTTGTAAAGGAAAACGATCAAATAATAAAGGTGAAAAATAATAATGATGAGCCAATTTATATTAGCTTAGTAGCAAAATCAACTTTGCCTCAAGGAAGTGAAAAAAGAGAAGAAAAAGGAGGGCTTTCTTTGGATGTTCGCTATATGAGAGTTAATGAAGCGTTAAATGCAAATGATGCTAAAAATCTTCCTATGGAAGCTATTAATTTGAATAATATCAAAAAAGGAGATAGGTTTTTTATTTTTGTTACAGCAAGAAATAAGAGTAATGTGAAACTAGATGATTTAGTTTTAAGTTTGCCTATTCCTACTGGCTGGGAAATTTCTAATAATAGAATAGTTGATATTTCTAATATACAAAACAGTAATTATGATTATCAAGATATGCAAGACACGCACGTATACACATATTTTTCTCTTTCAAAAGATGAAGAAAAAGCTTTTGTATTTGAAGCTACTAGTGTGTATGATGGGAAATATTACATTCCTTCTATTGTGTTAGAATCTATGTATAATCCATCTTATAGAGCAGTTTTTACAAATTAAATTTTGATTATTAAGAGGCTTTAGACCTCTTTATTAAATATTGTTGGAGAAAAGTTATGGAAAAGTATACTTTAAAAAAAGAAATAGGGCTAGAAAACTTTATAGCCTTAGTTGGTTTTTTAGCTTTCTTTATTACTATAGGAAGCATTATGGGTGGTGTTAATATGATGAAAACCATGATGGCAACAGGTTTTGATCTTTTAATTAACACTTGTTTTTATCTTATGGCAGTAGCAGTTCTTGCAGGAGCTTTTTCTAGTCTTTTTTCTGAGTTTGGAATTGTCTCTCTTATTAACTCACTTCTTTCTCCACTTATGAAGCCTCTTTATAACATGCCTGGAGCTGCTTCCCTTGGAATGCTTAATTGCTATCTTTCTGATAATCCTGCTATTTTGACACTTGCAGACGATGATAACTTTAGGCGTTATTTTAAGCAGTATCAACTTCCTGCACTCACAAATTTAGGAACAGCTTTTGGGATGGGCTTTATCGCTACAACTGCCATGATGGCATTGGATGTTAAAAATGCTTTGCCTGCAGCTTTAATAGGAAATGTTGGAGCAATTGCAGGTAGCATTGTTTCTGTTAGATTGATGATTCATTTTTCTAAAAAAGTTTATGGAACTCAAGATATGGTTAAAACAAAGGGAGCCTCTACTATTCCTGATAAGATGAGAGAGGTGCATAATGGAAAAGCAGGTTTTCGTTTTATTCAAGCAATGCTAGCAGGAGGTAAGTCTGGTGTTGCAATGGGAGTAGCTATTATTCCAGGTGTTGTAGTTATTTGTACTTTTGTTATGATGCTCACAAAGGGAGCCAGCCCAGATGGTACCTATACTGGAGCAGCCTATGAAGGTATTGCTTTTCTTCCATGGTTGGGGCAAAAACTCAATTTTATTTTAAAGCCTCTTTATGGTTTTACAAGCCCTGAAGCAATTTCTGTTCCTATTACTGCTTTAGGCTCTACGGGAGCAGCTCTTGGAATGATTAAAGGAATGGCTACTGAAGGCGTGGTGAAAGCTAATGATATTGCCGTTTTTACTGCTATTTGTATGTGTTGGTCAGGATATATTTCAACTCATATTGCCATGATGGATGCTCTTGACACAAAAGAAATGACAGGAAAAGCTATTTTAAGCCATACTATAGGAGGACTTTTTGCAGGATTTGTGGCTCATCTTTTAGCTTTTATGCTGTAGATTTTGTTTCTAACACTTTTGTAATTCTTTTTAAGTGTTTAGGTTGCTTGTTTGGTGGAAGCTTTTGTATGAAGCAAAAGTTTCCACGTAACTAATGCAAAAAAAAGGATTAGAATTGCAAAAAGACACCTCAGATGTTTTTTATGTATTACACTCTAATTTTTATAACACTTCATTTTAAAACTACATGGGCGTTGTCCTGCCTCCTTCGATGAACTTTTGCAGAAAACTCTTATTGCATTACTCAATATTTAAATAGTAGTATATCTGGTATTGTTAGGAGATAAGGCGATGCTCAATATGTTTTTATTTGCAGGAGCTACGTATATATACGTAATTTTGATTGTTGCTTTTGCATTTTTACTGCGTTCTATTATGATTGTGCCTGAAAAAAATGTGTACATAATAGAAAGACTTGGTAAATATAAAAAGAAGTGTGAGGCAGGACTTAACTTTAGAATTCCGTTGCTAGACCGTGTTGCGTACAAGCTTTCACTAAAAGAAGAAGCATTGGATGTGAGACCTCAAGTATGTATTACTAGTGATAATGTGCAAGTGAGAGTAGATGGCATTTTATATTTGAAGGTTTTTGATGCTGTTAAGGCATGTTATGGAATAGATAATTATCATTTTGCTGTGAGTCAGCTAGCTCAAACTACAATGAGAAGCGAAATTGGCAAGATGGAACTCGATAAAACCTTTTCAGGGCGTGAAACACTTAATACAAACATAGTAAAGGCTTTGGAACTGGCTTCGTCAGGCTGGGGTATTCAAGTGAATAGATATGAAATTAGAGATATCACTCCGAGTGACACTATTCTTACGGCAATGGAAAGCCAAATGCGAGCAGAGCGAGAAAAGAGAGCTGATATTCTTCTTAGTGAAGGCAAAAAACAAGCTAGAATCAATATTTCATTAGGTCAAAAAGAAAAAGCAATAAACGAAGCTAAGGGAGAGAAAGAAAAGAAAATCATGATTGCAGAAGGAAAATCTAAAGCAATTCAAATGAAGGGGTATGCAACATCTCAAGGTTTGATTCTAGTTTCTGGTGCATTAAAAGCATCAAAAGGAGGTAAAGCAAAAAAACTCCGTCTAACAGAAAATTACATAAAGGCACTGGAAGAAATCTTGAAAAAAGGTAATGTGTCTGTATACCCTGAGGCATTTGATGCTATTGCATCTATAAGCGACGTTGTTAAAAAGGTAGGTGTAAAGTGTTAAATGTTTTATTTGTTCTTTTAGTTATTTTTACTTTTGTGTTTTTAGTGGGCTTGGTTCGCGGAATAAAAATTGTACCAAATAAAACGGTTCTTTTGGTGGAACGCCTTGGTAAATATAATAGGACGCTTGAAGCAGGTTTTCATGTTCTTTTTCCATTTATAGATAAAGTGAGATATAAGCAAACGTTGAAAGAACAATCAATTGATGTGCCTGCTCAAGATTGCTTTACACGTGACAATGTTAAAGTGAGAGTTGATGGTGTTCTTTACATGTATATTTTTGATCCTTTCAAGGCAAGTTACGAAATCACTAATTATAGTTATGCAACAATTCTTTTGGCTCAAACTACAATGAGAAGTGTGATTGGTCAATTAGATTTGGATGATACATTTGAGGCAAGAGAGCGAATTAATGCTCAGGTTGTGAAGGCTGTGGATGAGGCTTCTGACCCATGGGGCGTGAAAGTTACTAGATATGAAATTCAAAATATTCATGTTTCGGATTCTATTATGGAAGCTATGGAAAATCAGATGAAAGCCGAACGCGAAAAGAGAGCCGAAATTGCAAGGAGTGAAGGAGAGATGGAGACGATGATCAATCTTTCTCGTGCAAGTTATGAAGAATGCATAAACATAGGGCAGGGGGAGAGAGAAAAAATGATCAATGAAGCTGAGGGTGAAGCAAAAGAGATTATTTCGATTGCTCAAGCAACAGCTGATAGCATAAAAAAAGTGAGTGATGCTTTAGCTGTAGAAGGGGGCGAAGAAGCAGCAGATTTAACATTAGGCGAGCAATGGATTAATTGCTTAAAGCAACTTGATAGGGCTAATATAATATTAAAAAAAGACATTGCAAATATAGACGATGCAATTAAAACTGGTTGGTAATTTTTTATAGTATTAAATATATTTTAAGGAGTGGTTTATGAAAGAGAATTTGAAAGATATTCCTGTTGTTTTATCAGGACACAATTTGACAATTGAAACTTTAACTTTATGTGCTAGAAAACATCTTAAAGTTGAACTTTCTAAGGAAGCAATGGAACGAATTAAAACAGCAAAGAAAGTTGTTGATGAGATTGTGGAAAGTGGAAAACCTACTTATGGTATTTCTACTGGTTTTGGCGAGCTTTCTACTGTCTCTATAAGTAAGGAAGAAAATGCTAGTTTACAAAGAAACCTAATTATAAGCCATGCATGTGGTGTAGGGGAACCTTTTCCTGAGGATATTGTTCGGGCAATTATGATTTTGAGAGTGAATACTCATGCAGTAGGTTTTTCAGGTGTTAGCCCTGAAGTACCTCTTTTACTTGTTGATATGGTAAACGAAGGTGTTATTCCTTATGTGCCTAGTAAGGGATCTTTAGGTTCTTCTGGAGATTTAGCAAATTTGGCACACATTGCTTTAGTTCTTATTGGAGAGGGAAAAGCTTGGTATAAGGGAGAGTTATTATCAGGAAAAGAAGCATTGTCAAGAGCTGGATTAAAACCTGTAGTGTTTTCTGGTAAAGATGGACTTGCCATGATTAATGGAACTACTGTTATGACAGCTATTGGGGCTTTAGCTTGTCATGATGCTATGCAACTTTTAAAGACAGCTAATATTGGTGCTTCTTTGGTGTTTGAAGCATTTAGAGGAATTAGGGCAGCGTTGGATGAAAGAGTGCATTATAGTAGGCCGCACAAAGGTCAGTGTGAAGTGGCAGATTTTATTTTGAAAATGCTAGAAGGTTCTTCTTCTTGTGATACAAGAGAAAATGATGTACAAGACCCCTATACTTTGAGATGTGTACCACAAGTGCATGGAGCAAGTAAAGATGCAATTGAATATGTTGCTGATGTGCTATATACAGAGCTTAATTCTGCAACAGACAATCCTTTAGTTTTTCCAACTGAAAAAGATGTTATTTCTGGTGGCAACTTTCATGGACAGCCTATAGCTATTGTTATGGATTTTCTGGCTATTGCTGTGAGTGAGCTTGCAAATATAAGTGAGCGTCGAATTGAAAGAATGGTTAACCCTCAACTCTCAGGTGGCTTACCTCCGTTCTTAGTGGAGAAAGGTGGTGTTAACTCTGGTTTTATGATTCCTCAATATACGGCAGCTTGTCTTGTTTCTGAGAATAAGGTTTTGGCTCACCCAGCAAGCGTTGATTCTATTACATCTTCAGGAAATAAAGAAGACCATGTGAGTATGGGTACTACTGCTGCTAGGAAGTTGGTTGAGATTATCAAGAATGTACGTCATGTTTTGGCAATCGAATGGTTGGTTGCAGCCCAAGCTTGTGATTTAAGAAAAATAGAAAAATTAGGAAAAGGAACGGAGAAGGCTATGAAGTTAATACGCAAAACTATACCGTTCCTAACAGAGGATAGATATTTACACGAAGATATTATGAAAGCAACGGATATTATTAGTAATGATGATAATATAAACGAAATTGTTGATTTTGTTTGTCCTGAATGCTCTAATATCTAGCTTATGTAACAAGGGGTTATTTTATGAATTTAAAAAAGATTATAGGTGTTTTTTCCATTGTGTTATTGATTTCTTGTAAGCATACTGGGGATGGTTCTAATCCACAATTACAACCAGATCCAGATAAGCCATTGAGAGATGAGATAACAAAGTTATTGAATCAAGAAATGGTAATAGTGCCTGTGCCTGAAGGAGGACTCAGCGTTCCACTTGGTTTTGATGACGTTGGAAATGATGATGACGATGATGCTCTTATTATGGGAGGAAATGTGCAAACATTCTTTGTGCATAAGCCATTTAGAATAGCAAAGCATGAAATGAGCTATAAGTTATTTTATGATGTTCGTATTTGGGCAGAGGGAAAAGGCTATAAGTTTGCAAATAAAGGGCTTGCAGGAAGTGATAAAGGTAGTTGGAGTGGAACAGAGAAACTATGGTCAAACGAAGGAAAAGAACCAACTGAAGAAATAAAAGAACTTCCTGTAACAATGATAAGTTATAACGACCTTGTTGTTTGGTGCAATGCTTTAAGCGAGTTGATGGGTAAGGAAGCTGTGTACTATAAGGAAAGCTCTTTTAAGACAATTCTAAAAGATGCAGGAGAGAGGTATACAGGTGGAGCTTATGATCTAAAAGGAGCAGCACTTGATTGCCACAATGCTAAGGCGAAATATACGGCAGATGGATATCGCTTGCCACGAGAAAAAGAATGGGAATTAGCTAGTAAATGGCAGGGAAAAGAAGATAAGGGAAACTCTAAGAGTGTGATTTCTTCTTTAGGGACTTATTACTTTACAAAAGGGAATTCTCTTTCAGGAGCTAGTGAAGATTTCAAAAATGAAGATTCTTGCAAAAAAGTTGCATGGTTTAAGAAAAACTCTGATAACAAAGCTCATATAATAGGAGAAAAAACTGACGGAGCTAATGTATTAGGGCTTTTTGATATGTCTGGCAATGTATCAGAGTTTACAGCATCGAGAAAAGATGGTGGACACACATTGAAAGGAGGTTCATTTGAGAATGCAACTTCTGCTTGTATTACAACATACAAAATAGAAACAAAACCAGAAGAAAAATGGAATAATGTAGGTTTTCGTTTGTGTAGTGGTGTGCAAGGAGAATTTGTTTCAAACCTAGAACCTACTGACATTGAGGCCATGGTAGACTTTCCTGCTTTCACGGGAAAAATTGATGTCCCCCTTGCTATAGATGATAGTGGTGAAAAAAGTATAGAAGCACCATTTAAGATTGGAAAGTATGAAGTGTGCAGTAAGCTATTTATGGAAGTTTTTGATTGGGCATTGGGGAAAGGTTATGCATTTGCATATGAGAAAAAATCAATTGCAAAAGAAGATGAGATGAAGCCTATGGCAAATGTAACATGGTATGATGCAATTGTTTGGTGCAATGCTTATAGTGAAAAAAAGAATTTAACTCCTTGTTATTATGATAAAACTGGGGTAAATATTCTAAAAAGTGCTAAAGAAAAAGACTGGGCAAATGTTTTTGAAGTTTCTATAAAGGAAAATAGCACAGGTTATAGATTGCCTTCTATGTATGAATGGGTTGCTTGTGCACGCTTACGAAGTGACAATGCTAATGCAGTGCAAGGAAAATCTTTTACAGCTAAAGATGGGAAGACATATTATTTCACAAGGGGGAATGCAGTCTCTGGTGGTAGCCTAAATTATGATGATGAAATCGAGCGTGATCTTTATTCTGTTAATCTCTATAACTCTGATTCTGGCACAGCAACGATTGGAAGCAGAAAACCTAACTTTTTGGGTGCTTTTGATATGTCAGGTAATGTATGGGAGTGGTGCTTTGAACATATTGGAGATCCAAGTGATGGATTCTATTCAGTAAATATGGGTGGTGGCTTTGTTGGTGGTAAGTTCTACCTATTATCTATAGGAAATATACTAGAAGGAGATGTTTACAATGCTTCACAAACAAAAAGTAAGGATTTAGGTTTTAGAGTAGTGCAAAATTAATTTAGAATGACTAAAGCACCTACTAATTATTATGTTAATTACTAGGTGCTTTTCTAAAGAATTATCTTATCAAGGCTGGAGCTTGTATTTTTTGTATATTTCATTAAAAGAAAGTTTACTCATCTTTAAGACTTATTAACCACTTTTTTAATTTTTCATCATATAGTGGAAATTTCTCTTTCCAGCATTGGGAACAGCAAAAATAAGTGTGGAATATTTTGAAATTACATCAATGACGATCATGACCTGCCTTATAGACACATTCTTCCAAGTTAGTTTGCAATAGTGCATATTGAATTCCAAATGTTTCTTTGCAAAATTGCCTATCAAAAAGTTTTTGAAATGTGTCATCATCTAGTAAATTATTTTCAATTAGTTTTGAAAAAGCTCTTTCGCTATTATTCTCATAATCACAATTTTCATTTTCTCCATTAACAAAAACTAATTTGTCTTTTATTTCAAAATTACATTTAATTCATTATTACATTCTTTTGATAAAAAACTTTCAATCTCCATTAAAGGATGTTGAGCTCCATCAAAGCACATAAACTCGAATTGTAATGTTTCCTAATCAATAGAGTAATCCACATAGGGGAGTTTCTTTTTTTGTAGTTTTAGTTTGAGGTTTATCATTTTGAGCTTTTTTTACAATTTACCATTGCAATTCTTTAGTAATACTCTTTACTATTTTAATTCCATATCTATATCTATCCTGAAAGTTACCATAATATTCTTTATGAAAGTAGATATGACCTTTTCTTTATTATCACTTAACCAAATGGAGAATTATGGGCTTGAATTTCATATATTCAGTTCGGTATATTTTTATAAATTAATTACGTTTCCTTAAAAAATGATAAAATTATTTAGTTTTGGATACAAGAACAGGATTAGTAGTTTTTAATAATGAATAAATTACAGTGTTAGTTGAATTTTTTTTTTTTATACGATAGTATTGTGGAGATATTGGTATATCTTTAAGTAATTGGAAAGGTAGTAAACGAGTTTTTCAGGAGATACTTATGACTAAAACAAAGGGAACTGTTTCTGGCATTAATGGCAACATGATTAGCGTTAGATTTGAAGGTCTTGTTACTCTTAATGAAGTGGGTTACGTTGAAACTGGTAGCCAAAAATTAAAAAGTGAGGTTATTAGAATACGTGGAGACATAGCTCAGCTCCAAGTTTTTGAAATTACAAAAGGAATTAAGGTTGGAGAGAAAGTGGAGTTTACGGGTGATCTACTTTCTGTTGAGTTAGGTCCTGGTCTTTTGGGACAAGTGTATGATGGACTTCAAAATCCACTCCCTGAGCTTGCAGAAAAAGCTGGTTATTTCTTGGAAAGAGGAGTGTATCTCAATGCTCTTCCACGCTCAATGGCATGGGAGTTTACTCCAATTGTGAAAAAAGGTGCTTCAGTTGTTAGGGGAGATGTTTTAGGAACAGTTCCAGAAGGAAGTTTTATCCATAAGATAATGCTTCCGTTTGATATGTATAAAACATATAAAGTTACTTCCATAAAGGAAGCAGGCAAGTATTCTGTTGATGAAGTGATTGCAAAGGTTGAAGATGAAGATGGAAAAGAATATAACATCACGATGAGCTTTAAATGGCCTGTTAAGCGTCCTATAGACTGTTATGAAGAAAGATTAAAGCCTACCGAAACTCTTGTAACGAAGATGAGGATTATGGACACATTCTTTCCTGTGGCAAAAGGGGGAACCTATTGTATTCCAGGACCTTTTGGAGCAGGAAAAACTGTTTTACAACATGCAACTAGCAAAAATGCTGAGGTTGACATAGTTATTATTGCAGCTTGTGGAGAACGTGCTGGAGAAGTTGTTGAAACCCTTAAAGAGTTTCCAGAATTGATTGACCCACGTACAGGAAGAAGCTTGATGGAAAGAACTATCATCATTTGTAATACTTCATCTATGCCTGTAGCAGCTCGTGAGGCTTCAGTTTATACAGGTGTAACATTGGCTGAGTATTATAGACAAATGGGGTTGCATGTTCTTCTTTTGGCTGATTCAACTAGTCGATGGGCTCAGGCATTACGTGAAATGTCTGGTCGTCTTGAGGAGATTCCTGGCGAGGAAGCATTCCCAGCATACCTTGAATCTTACATTGCAGCTTTTTATGAAAGAGCGGGTATTGTTCGCTTAAAGGACGGAAGCAAAGGCTCTGTAACAATTGGTGGAACAGTTTCGCCTGCTGGTGGTAACTTTGAAGAGCCTGTAACACAAGCAACGCTCAAGGTTGTTGGTGCGTTTCATGGGCTTTCACGGGAAAGAAGTGATGCTAGAAAATATCCTGCAATTCATCCGCTTGATTCATGGTCAAAATATGTTGGTGTTATCGAAAAAGAAAAGGTTGATTATGGTAGGCGTTTTTTAAGACGAGGAACGGAAGTTGAACAAATGATGAAGGTTGTAGGTGAAGAAGGAACATCTATGGAAGATTTTATAGTCTATCTTAAGGGTTCTCTTTTGGATTCAGTTTACTTGCAACAAAATTCATTTGATAAAGTTGATGAAGCTGTTTCTGTTGAAAGACAACGTCATGTGTTTTCTCTTTTAATTAGAATATTAGGTTCATCTTTTAGTTTTGAATCAAAGGATGAGGCTCGTGCATTTTTTAATAAGCTACGTCTTTTGTTGATTGACTACAATTACATCGAGTGGGGAACTACTGACCTTACAATTAAAGAAGATGAAATAACTAATATGGTGAATAGAAAGAGTGATAGTATTGAAGATGAGGCTAAAAGGTTATTAGAGGTGGTTGCATGAAAAGAGTTTATAGCAAAATAGAATCTATTAATGGTTCAGTTATTACGGTTAAGGCAGAAGGGGTAAGCTATGGTGAGTTGGCTTCCGTGAAGACCCGCTTTGGCGTTTCTTTGGCTGAGGTTAATAAACTAGATGGTTCTCTAGTTTCTCTGCAGGTATTCCAAGGAGGACGTGGCGTTTCTACAGGGGATGAGGTTGAGTTTCTAGGAAAGCAAATGCAGGTAAGTTTTTCTGATAATTTGCTCGGACGCATTTTTAACGGTTCTGGAGTTCCTCGTGATGCAGGTCCTTCACTACAAGAGAACATGATTGCTATAGGTGGACCTTCTGTCAATCCTAGTAAAAGAATTTTGGCAAAGAGGATGATTAGAACAGGGATTCCTATGATTGATGTTTTTAATACCCTTGTTGTTTCTCAAAAGTTGCCTATTTTTTCTAGCTCTGGTGAGCCATATAATGAACTTTTAGCTCGTATTGCTATGCAAGCAGAGGTTGATGTTATAGTTTTAGGTGGTATGGGGTTAAAATACGATGACTATTTGTATTTTAAGGATACACTGGAGGAAGCAGGTGCATTGAGTAGAACAGCTATGTTTATTCATACTGCTCAAGATCCAACTGTTGAATGTCTGATGATCCCTGATATGTGTCTTGCAGTTGCAGAACAGTTTGCAATTAAGGGAAAGGATGTTTTGGTTCTCTTAACAGATATGACTAATTTTGCAGACGCAATGAAAGAAATTGCTATTATACAAGAGCAGGTTCCTTCAAATCGTGGCTACCCCGGTGATTTATATAGTCAGCTTGCAGCACGATATGAAAAAGCTGTAGATTTTGATGATGCAGGTTCCGTAACAATTTTGGCTGTTACTACTATGCCCGGAGATGACGTAACTCACCCAGTACCTGATAATACGGGTTATATCACTGAAGGTCAGTTTTACCTAAAGAATGGACGTATTGAGCCATTCGGAAGCCTTTCTCGTCTAAAGCAGAATGTTAATGGAAAAACTAGGGGAGATCATAGAGCTTTGATGGATAATATGATTAAGCTTTATTCTGCATATAAGGATACACTAGAAAAGAAGTCTATGGGTTTTATGATGAGTGATTGGGATGCAAAATTATTGAAGTATGGTGCTATGTTTGAGTCAAGAATGATGGATCTATCTGTAAATATTCCTCTTGAAGAAGCATTAAATGAAGGTTGGAAAATGCTTTCTGAGTGTTTTACGCCTGAGGAAACAGGTATAAAGTCTGATTTGATCAAAGAGTTTTGGCCTTCTAAGTAGAGGGTGTTTTCATGACTATAAAATTAACAAAAAATGAGCTTAAAAATCAAAAAGAAGCTCTTAAGATGTATAAGCGATATTTGCCTACTTTGCAATTGAAAAAACAACAATTGCAAACTGAAATACGTGGTATTGAGAACAGGGTACGTTCTTTGAGAGAAGATAAGAAAGCTTTTGAAGCAGAATTTGAAAAATGGGTTTCCATTTTTGGAGAAAAAGGTTTTTTTCATTCAAGGCTTTTGAAAGTTGAAAAGGTTCACACATCTACAGGAAATATTGCAGGAGTTAGTATTCCTGTCTTTAGTGGGGCAGATTTTGTAAGAGGACGTTATGAACTTTATTCTTATCCTCTTTGGGTAGACAAAGCTTTGCAAAAAATGGAAGAGGTTTTGTTGTTAGATTTGGAAGCTGATGTGTTGGAAGAGCAGGTACGTCTGCTTTCAGATGAACTCAAGACTACTACACAGCGTGTTAATCTTTTTGAAAAAGTGAAAATACCACAGACTCGTGCAAATATAAAGCGTATTTCTGTTTATTTGGGTGATCAACAGGTTGCTGCTGTTGTTAGGGGAAAGATTTCAAAGAAGAACCTTGAGCATGCAACTAATGTGAGGGAAGAATAATGATTGTTCCAATGAAAAAAATAACTCTGCTAGCGTTAGGAATAGACAGAGAAAACTTAATAGAGAAATTGAAGAGGAAAGGTGTAGTTCACGTTGAAAAGGCGCAGGCAACAGGAGAAACTTTAACAAAGTTAATTAGTGTAGAAAGAGATTTAAGTGTTGTGAAAAATCTTCTATCTGAGTTCGTCACCAAAAAACAAATAGGAGAAAAACCTTCGTGTCTTAGCTATGATGAGACTCTAACCTTTGCTACTAATGTTCTATCTCTATGTGAATCTCACAAAGAGGATATTTCAAGAATTGGTAAGATTCGAGAAGAGCTTGTAAGATGTGAAGTATGGGGGGATTTTAATCTTAAGGATTTTGAGTTCTTAAAAGAAAAAAATATAAAACTGATTCCTCTTGAAATGTCATTAAAGGCTTTTTCTGATGTAGAGATAACTAAGAACTTAAGGCTAGTACTCGTAAATACAAAAAATAAAGTTGCTCATAGTCTTGCTATTCTTGAAAAAAATGAAGAGCTTCCTCAAAATCTTTCAGGAGAAATTAAGATTTTTTCATTTCCTACCTTTTCTACATTTGAGTTAAAAGAAAAACTTGAAGGTTTACGGGCTAAAATTGCATCTTACGATCAAGAAATGACTAAGATGGCTTGTTATATGAACTCTGTAGAGAATGCTTTGGAAAGGTGTAGGAAAGAGATTGAGACAGAATGTGTTCGTCTTAGTATGCCTCAATTGGAAGGTTTTGATGGAACTTCCGACATTATATCACTTACAGGGTATGTTCCAATTCAGAAAGCAGATGGGATACTCAAGCTTGCTAAAGAGAATGGATGGGGTTACATTGCAAAAGATCCAGATGTTAATGATGCTGTTCCTACACAGTTAAAGCATAACAAGTTTGTTAATCTTATTTCTCCACTTACAGATTTTTTGGGAACATTGCCTGGTTATAGAGAGCCTGATATTTCATTGTGGTTTTTGATTTTCTTTGGTATATTCTTTGCAATGATATTTGGCGATGCAGGTTATGGGGCAATTCTTACAATTCTTTCTATTTTTGTTGCTATTAAGGCAAAAATGGCAAAGAAGCCAATACATACAGGTGTTTACATGTTTATGTATTTGGGTTTTATGACTGTAATTTGGGGAACTTTAGTTTGCAATTGGTTTGGAATTGACCCTAACTTATTGCCTTCATTTTTTAGGTATATTTCTTGGGAGCGTATTGCTAGTGTAAATCATGCAGGAATCGAAAACCTAAACCAGAATACAAATCTTATGCATTTGTCTTTTACTCTAGGCTTTGCACAGCTTGCAATCGCGCATATAATAGGTATTTTTAGAAATGTGAAAAGTCCTAAGTTGTTAGGTGACGTGGGTTCCCTTGCTATGCTTACGGGAATGTATTTTGTTGTCTTGCAATTGGTTGTGAAAATGCCACTTCCTTTTGAACAGCAGTATGTTTTAATTTTGATAGGTGTGGGTTTTGCTCTAAACTTCATATTTTCTAATTATGAAACAGGTATTGGACAGTCTGTTTTAGAAAGCTTAAAAAACATAATCAACATGTTGCTTGGTGTTGTAAACGTTTTTGCAGATATTATGAGCTATATAAGACTCTGGGCTGTAGGTCTTGCGGGTGGAGCAATTAGTCAGGCTGTAAACACAATGGCTGGTCCTACGTTGACTGGTGCTTTGATTGTTGCAGGTATGATTATTTTATTGTTTGGTCATGGCTTGAACTATGCTATGAACGTACTTTCTGTTATTGTCCATGGTGTTAGGTTAAACACTTTGGAATTTTCTAATCATTTAGGCTTGACATGGTCTGGCTTTAAATATGAACCTTTTAATGAATAAACTTGGAGGATAATGTATGATGGATTTAAGTTTAGGTTGGTTTGGTGCTGCTTGTGCTTTAGGTATTTCGGCTATTGGCTCTGCTATAGGGCTTGCTATTGCAGGTCAGGCAACTGTTGGAGCTTGGAAAAGGTGTTATATGAGTAATAAGCCAGCTCCATTTATTTTGGTAGCTTTTGCTGGTGCCCCTTTAACACAGGTTATTTATGGATTCTTGCTTATGCAAACTATGATTGGTAAGGTTTCTGGTATTCATCCATATTTCTTGCTTGGTTTGGGTATTGTCTGTGGTGCTGCAATTGCAGCTTCTGCCATTGCACAAGGAAAGGCTGCAGCTGCTGGTTCTGACGCTTTAGCTGAGACAGGCAAGGGCTTTGTACAGTATATCACTATCTTAGGTCTTTGCGAAACTGTTGCTCTTTTCGTAATGGTTTTTGGCATGATGATGGTAAATAATAACTAATCATTTTGTTTTATTTATAAAAAGGGGACGCAAGACGTGCGTCCCTTTTTTTGTCTATGATAGGTATGAGAAAAGAAAAAGTCTTCATATTAGAAACAGAAGTAGAAGTGCCTTTTAAGAAAACTGAAGTGAGAACCTTGTCTATAAAAGCTGATAGTCTTGAAACTGCAAAAAGAGCCACATTAATTCAACTGCAAGAAAATAAAATTCAATGTGTAGAAGTCAATAAAAAGGCGAGTTCAATACCGGGCATTATTTCGTTTTCTATAGCGTTGCTGTTAACTACAATTCCATTTTATGAAAAAAATGGTTTTAATTCAGTGTTTTTATTTCCAAATATTATCTCTCTTTTATGTTCTTTGTTTGTTTATTCTAGTTTTATCATTAGGGTTAAGGGCATAAGTAATACATTTAAAAATATACCAGATTTTATCATTTCTATTTTGTGCATTTTAGTATTAGCTAGCTTTATCAAAATATTTTTGCGAGATAGTTTAACCTTAACTGGTTGGATTGGGATGATATTAAAAAATACTGGACTCAATAATAGTTATCTTTTGATTGCAGGAGCTGTTATTTTTTCATGGCTTGGAATAAAATCTATTGCTGGTTATATATGGATTATTATTGCAATATTAGGTATGCTTGAACTAGCGACAGCAGGGGAATACATGGGTGAATATATTAGTGCAGTGTTTATTCTTTCTTCTTTTTGTGGTTTTGTTTTCTATCTAAAATATGAAGGAAAGATAATTATTAATTCGTTTGCAACAATGACAAGAAATACAGCAAAATTGGTTTTTAGTGATAAGAACGAAGCAAAAGAAATTCAAGAAGCTGAGATAACAAAATGAAAAAATTAGTTATCTTCTTGATTATCCTTATTGTAATTTTGTCTTTTGCAGTTTATTTGCTCATTCCAAAACATAAACAAAATATAGTAAAAGAAGTTCAAAAAGTGAGAACCAAAGAATATCGCTCTTTAACTATAATAAATAAAACATCAGAACATTTGATAAGAGAATGTATATTGACAACTGCAGAAGGTTTGTTAGTGGCTAGACAGGAAAAACTAACAGAAAGCAACATTGTTTTTGCTGATTTTGATAGTAATGGTTCTTTTAGCGATGAGAAAAGTTTTAAGGTTACTTTGATAGATCGCTATGGACTTAAATATGAAAAAATATTTGAAGCAAAAGAAAAAGGAAACACAGACGTTTCAATAGATGATAAAAATTACGTGAGCCAAGATGGGGATTGGTTTAAGAAAGTAATGCGATTCTTTAATAAGTGAGGAAATAAATTATTTATTATTGCCTTCTGCCCAAATTAAAGCTTTCTTGTTGTAGCTGAAATTGACATATAGCTTTATTCAGTATTTCTTTATACGACATCCAATGTTTTTAGATAAAAATCTCTTAAAAATAAAGTCATGTGTGTTTGATATTTTTTCTCGTTATGATACAACTTCTCAAAGTTCTGTTGTTGTTAAAAAAGATTATAACAGAGATTTTGAAAAAATGCCTTCATTAAAATAGAAAGAAATTATTAATAAAGAAAATTCTATGCACAAAAGCTGTGCTTGTTTCTATTAATGATGCTGATAGATTCTTGGAAGATAGCAATCTTATATAGTGGATGTGTATTTAGCAGGGAGGATGTATGGTTGAGCCTGAAGAGATAGGTAGTAAGCTTAATTTCATTATTGAAATGATGAAATTCCTATGGGTGTTAGAGTTTAAGACTTTTGCCTTCTTTATAATTAAGTAATCCCTGTACTTGGACTCGAAAATAATTGTTTTTTGATAAGAAAAATGATATGATAAGAGGCGTGAAAGGTCTATCTTTGCAGTTAAATATAAGTGTTTTCTTCGATGAGCTCCTCTTTATAAGCCTTTCAAAAATCAACTCAAATCAAAAGGGTACATTAAGAAATGTTAGCATAGTACATTAGCTAGTGTTACGGTTGTACATTAGCTAATGTACTGCCTCCAAATCGATCGATTTAGGGATAGCAAATCGATCGATTTGCATATGCGAAGTCGAGCGATTTCAAACCCCTAAGT
>CAUUAF010000016.1:0-24849 GCA_963543085.1 uncultured Treponema sp.
TAAAACATGTTGAAGGAAAATCCCATGTTTCATCTTTGTTAGTATTCAAGCTATCCAAATAGACTTTTTCAAGAATAGCAGTATTAATTTCTTTCCAGTAAGCATTTCCATTCAAAATTGAATCTTTTGAG
This sequence comes from uncultured Treponema sp., assembly GCA_963543085.1. Classification (GTDB taxonomy): domain Bacteria; phylum Spirochaetota; class Spirochaetia; order Treponematales; family Treponemataceae; genus Treponema_B. The sequence continues at coordinate 132 of CAUUAF010000016.1, forward strand.
GCAAACATGCAATAAGAAATAAAGGACAAAATCTTTTCATCAAGAATATTAAAAGCAATTTGCTTAATAAACTTGAGTAAGGATATATTTTCTTTTATTTCTGCAATGTTTAGTTTGTTTTTCTTTGCTTTTTTTATGATAAGAGAAGCTAATTCTTCTTGTTCTGCTATTTTTTCTTGACTCACATTATGAATATTAAAAGCTTCATACATGCTCCAGTTAAGCATATATTCTAATATTGTTATCTCACTTTCGCTTTTTTTTATCTTTTCAAAATATGAATTAGCAGGCGTTTTCATATATTCTGTATAATCACTTCCGTCTGGATTACCATAATTATATATTTCTTTCATAATAGTATCTGACATTTCTTTTAATAAATTGCTCATTTCCTTATCTCCTTAAAGAATAAAATTTATGCACTATATCTTGCACAATATTTTTTGCTATCAATTTTGATATATTCCAAAGCTTTTTCCACTGTCATTCCACCTTCTGCAAGAGAAGGACTTTTTTTGCCGGTTTTATTATCAATAAACCTACATTCACTATCCAGAATATAATAGCCTTGTTTCATAGCTTCATTGTCTTCTGCAACAATATTCTTTGCAAAACTGCCTTTATCATGCCTTAAAACAAAAGCCTCATATTCTGCCTTTGAAATTAATAGATTATCATAATGATTTACAAGTTGTGTATTTGGTTTTAAGACTTGAAAAAGTTTAATTCTGTCAGGCTGTGTAGTTTCATAAAACTGACTAAAATCTTCATGTAAATTAAGTTTACTTACAACAGTATTAATCTTTAATTTTATACCTTGAGATTTTATTAAAGCACAAAGGTTTTCATACTCATGCCTAAAGATTACTTGATTATTGCAACATCTGCCTATTTTATAATTAGTTTTTTCACATAAAGAATCGACACTTATTCCAATACAAGAAAAAAGTGATAGTATAGACTTAAAGTTTTCAGGTTTATGGATAAAATTAAATCCGTTAGTCACTACAGAGCAGTTAAGACCGACATTATGGGCTTTTGAAACAAGTGGGACGAGAAGTGAAGATGCTGTAGGCTCTCCACCAACAAAATTAATTCGCTGAAAATAAGGCTGAAGCTTTTTTAGAACGACAGTATAATCCCCGTCTTTTAAAGATGAGCTTTCATGAGCGAAGCAATAGCGACACCTAAAATTACAAGCATTTGTAAAGTGCCAATTAACAGTAACAAACATTTTGACCTCCAAAACAAAAAACTCTAAAACATTGCTTTGGGAATCAAAAACATATCCACCGGGAGAGTATAGGAATATTCTAAAAAAGTCAAGAAGAATATTTTTGAAACACTGATTAAAGTCAAGCTGAGGATGAGCATAGTACTCAACACTAAAGTGTTGGCAAGTTTCTGGTATTGAAACTTAACAGTCTTATATATGCAAACCGAGCGACTTAAGGATCTGATATCGCTCGACTTCGCATATGCAAATCGATCGACTTGCAATATCGAAATCGCTCGACTTGCATATGCGAAATCGAGCGGTTTGGGGGCAGTACATTAGCTAATGTACAACCGTAACACTAGCTAATGTACTATACTAACATTAACTAATGTACACTATTTTGATTTCCGTATTCTTCGATTTCTTTGATTTTATCTCTAATTGTAGCTGCTTTTTCAAACATGAGCATGTCTGCATATTCTTCCATTTGACTTCTTAGTTTTTTCACTAATTTTTTTCTATCATTTGGATTTAGTATGTTAAAACTATTGATGACAGGTGAAGCTTCTTGTATAGCTTCTTCTTTCTTTTCTTCACTTTCTCGAGTTAAGATGTCTTCAATAGCTTTTTTAATTGTAGTTGGCGTTATATTATGTTCTTTATTATAGGCTTCTTGTATTGCTCGTCGCCTTTTTGTTTCTTCTATTGTTTCTTTCATAGCATCGCTGATTTTGTCTGCGTACATTACAACACGCCCATTTTGATTTCGTGCTGCTCTTCCTACTATCTGAATTAAGCTAGTGCTGGAACGTAAAAAGCCAATCTTGTCTGCGTCTAAAATGGCAATAAAGGAAACTTCAGGCAAGTCAATTCCTTCTCTAAGTAGGTTGATTCCTATGAGAACATCAAACTCACCTGCTCTTAATCCTTTAAGGATTTCAACCCTTTCTATTGTTTCAACTTCGCTATGAATATATCTTACTTTGAGTCCTAAATTAAGGAGATAGGTGTTTAAATCTTCTGCCATGCGTTTGGTAAGAGTTAATATCAAACTTCTCTCATTTTTCTTAATACATTCTTGAATATTTTTGTAGATGTCTTCCATCTGCCCTTCTTCTTTATGCACTTCGATTATTGGGTCTAATAGTCCTGTTGGACGGATTACTTGCTCAACTACTTGACTTGAATAATCTAGTTCTTTTTTGCTAGGCGTTGCAGAAACGAAAATGCAGGTGTTAATCTTTTCTTCAACCTCGTGTATTTTTAGTGGTCTATTATCCAATGCACAAGGGAGACGAAATCCAAAATCAACTAGATTTTGTTTTCTGGAACGATCTCCTTCATACATAGCACCAAGTTGAGGAAATGTTACATGGCTTTCATCCATAAACATTAAAAAGTCTTTTGGAAAGTAATGAAAAAGAGTTGCAGGAGGCTCACCTGGCTTTCTATTTGCAATAGGGGCAGAATAGTTTTCAATGCCAGGACAATGCCCCATTTCTTTAAGCATTTCAATATCATATTCTGTTCTACTTTTTAATCTTTCAGCTTCGAGTAGCTTTCCTTGTTCATGTAATTCTTCCAATCTATTGGTGAGCATAACACTTATTCTTTCTATAGCTTTGGGAATGGCATCTTCTGGCATAACAAAGTGCTTCGCTGGGTATATGGTAAGCTCTTCATATTCTTGACTTATTTCCATTGTGAGAGGATTAAACTTTCGTATTCGTTCTATTTCATCAAAATCAAATTCAATCCTATAGGCTTCTTCCATATAGGCAGGAAAGATTTCCATCACATCCCCTTTCACTCTAAATCTAGCTCTTTGCAGAACCATATCATTTCTTTCATACTGAAGGCTGATAAGTTCTCTTTTTAGTTTTTCTGTGTCATAGCTTTTTCCTTTTTCAATAGTTATGCGTAAATCTTTCCAAGATTCGGGCAAGCCTAGACCATAAATGCAAGAAACAGTTGAAACAACAATTACATCTCGTCTTTCCATTAAACTAAAAGTAGCAGAAAGACGCAAGCGGTCTATCTCGTCGTTGATTGAAGCATCTTTTTCTATATATAAATCACGTTGAGGAACATAAGCTTCAGGCTGATAGTAATCATAATAAGAAACAAAATATTCAACTGCATTTTCTGGGAAAAAACCTTTGAATTCTCTATAAAGCTGGGCTGCAAGGGTTTTATTATGGCTTATAATCAATGTAGGGCGTTGCACTTTTTCAATTATGTTTGCCATTGTGAAAGTTTTACCACTACCTGTAATACCTTTTAATGTTTGATATCTATCTCCATTCAATACACCTTGAGAAAGCTTTTCTATAGCGTTCATTTGGTCTCCCATAGGTGAATAGGGAGAAAATAGTTTAAACTTTTTCATTTTAATTTCCTTAAGAATTGCTTATAATAATAGAAGATTTTTGATTTTTTGTCTTGATTATGGAAGCTCTATCAAACTATGCTAAGCAAGAGTTAATTCTTAATCAAAAACTGATTGATTTTTTTTACCAAACATAATACTATAACAACATGAAGATAGGTGTTTTAGGTGCAGAACAACAAGAAACTGCATTGTTACAAGAAGTGTTAAAAGGAAAGATGAGAAAAATTGCCACTGCTACGTTTTATGAAGGTAACATTGGCGAGCTTGAAGTCGTTTTAGTGCATTCAGGCATTGGTAAAGTTAATGCAACTATTGCAACACAGATTCTTATCACAGAATTTGATGTTGATTATGTGGTTAACACAGGCATTGCAGGTTCTCTTGATCCATCACTTAATATTTTTGATATTGTGTGTTCTATTGATGCTATAGAGCATGATGTTGATGCAACTTATTTTGGATATGAGAGAGGGCAGGTTCCACAGGCAAAGTCTCCGTTCTATCCAAGTGATCCATATCTTGCACAATTAATGTTAAAAGCGTTTTCTTCAATTAAAGAAGATGCAAAGGTAGCTGGGCGTTTTAGTAGTGATGACGCAAATATAGTTAAGCATATAAAGTTGGTTATGGGGCGTGTTGCATCTGGAGATATTTTTGTGACCAATAAGAAGATGAAAGAAGAGCTTCATAAAGACACAGAGGCAATTTGTGTTGAAATGGAAGGCGCCGCAGTTGCACATACTTGTGTTGCAAATGGTGTGCCATACCTAATTTTGCGTTGTATTTCTGATCTTGCAGATAAAGAAAACCTTGCTATGCTTTCTTATGATGATTTTTCTAAAAAGGCCGCGTTTTTGTCTTCACGTATCGTGCTAAAATTACTTTCTCTTCTATCTTGATAGTTTAAGCTGGTTTTGTAAGTTAGATTATAACTTGATGATTTAAATTAAGTTTTTTATTTGGAAGTTCTGAAAACCACCTAACTGGGCTTTAGTTGGGTGGTTTTTTGTTATGAACATGAGTTTTATTCTACATATACAAACCAATCTTGCACATTGATTTTGCTAGAAAACTCAATCATTCTATTAAATGTTATGTTATTGATCTTTCCTTTTTTTAGACAATACACTGGTTGATATTGAAAACCTTGCTTAACCCACTCTTTTAGTGGCACATCTACTAATTTTTTGAATGCTTTGCTCTTTTTGAAACTTGGGTTTTGAACATCTTTATCAAGTTGTTTTGCTCGAGGCTTTTTCTTATCTACTTCAACAAACCACCAAATGGGAGGGATAATAAATCTTAGTGTCATCATCACATAATAACCTGGTTGTCTAGTTCCGATTGCCATTCTGTATACATCAGTGTGTGGTATATTATTTTCTTGACAAAAAGAACGCAATTTGCGTTCCTCTATCTTCTTAACTAAAAAGTCTTGAGCATAAGAAACTCCTTCTAATCCATGAGACGGAGTTACCGTCACATAAAGATTATACTTCTGCATTGCACTCACCTCCGTTACTAGTTCTTACTAGTTCTTACTAGTTTTACAATATGTTATCCATAGTAACATATTATTTTTATAATGGCAATACTTCTAAAAGAGAAATAATAAAGCATATAAAACATGTTTGTTATCAAAGTTAATTACATTTAAATGTAGGCCTACCTTGAAAATAAAAGGCAATAACTGTATAGTTGCCTACATGAAACCTACAAATTTATTAAAAAGATCGGAAGTCGCTAAAGACGACAAATGGGACTTATCCTCTCTTTTTGAGAGTGATGAAAAATGGGAAGAATCTCTTTCAAAGTTTATTAAAATGGGCTCTGAAGCAGAGAAATACAAGGAAGCTTTTGAAAAACCTCAAAGTGTTACTGCAGATGTTTTACTAGAAGCTTTAAATCAATCTTCGGATACTCAGCGTTTGGGAGAGAAGCTTTATAGCTATGCAATGCTCAACAAATCTTCAGATGAAGGGGACAGTAAGAATCTTGATCGCATTGGACGCATCATCATGGCTTTTACAGACCTTTCTGCAAAAACTAGTTGGTTCATTCCAAGCATTATGCAGATTCCAGAAGAGAATTTACGTAAATGGATTGATCCAAAAGGAGAGACAGGTGAAGCATTTAAAGACCATCGTGTGTCTATAGAAAAATTGCTTTATGAAAAGCCTTTTATCCTTTCAGATAAGGAAGAAAGAGCTTTGTCTTTGCTTTCAGAAAGTCAGGGTGTGCCACAAGGAGCATTTTCTCAGCTAACAAATGTTGATATGGACTTTGGCTACATCAATGATGGGCATCAAGATAAAAAACTCACTCAATCTTCTTATTCACAGTTTTTAGCAAGTCCTGATAGGACGTTGCGAGAAAAAGCATACAAACAATTTTATTCAGTTTTTGATAGGCATAAGAATACTATAAGTTCTCTTTATGCAGGTAGGGTGCAACAAAACATTGCTTTGGCAAAGATTAGAGGTTATTCTTCTGCAATTGAAAGAGCTCTGCATCCAGACAAAGTGCCTTTGGCAGTGTATGAAAACTTGATTGAGACTGTTCATAAAAACCTAGAACCATTGCATAAATATTATTCACTCATGAAAAAAACTCTAAAAGTGGATAAGTTGAAGCCTTATGATGTATATGTTCCACTTGTGGATACAGTGAAAAAGGTTACTCCTTATGATGAAGCTGTCAAAATTGTCACAGAGGCTGTTGCTATTTTAGGTGATGAATATGTTTCTATACTGAGAAAAGGTTTGACAGAGCAGCATTGGGTTGATAAATATGAAAACATTGGCAAAAGAAGTGGTGCTTTTTCTGCTGGTGTTTATGATGGCTATCCTTATATTCTTCTAAACTACAAAGAAGATGTTTTGAGAGATTTATTCACGCTCATTCATGAGGGTGGGCATTCTATGCATAGCTGGTATTCAACTCATAATAATCCATATCCTTGCTATGGGTATACAATCTTTGAAGCTGAGGTAGCCTCTACATTTAACGAGGAATTGTTGTTCAGACACCTATTAAAACATGCAGAGGATGACAAAATGAGAGCATATCTTTTGAGCATGCGTGCAGGTGATGTTTTGGCAACACTCTACAGACAGACTATGTTTGCTGAATTTGAAAAGATTGCACACGATTGTGTTGAAAAAGGTCAGCCATTAACTCTTTCTGTAATTAGAGAAGAATATGGAAAACTACTCAGACTATATTTTGGTTCTGAGATGGAGTTTGAACCTAATAGTGATTTGGAAGCTTTACGCATTCCTCATTTTTATAATTCTTTCTATGTTTATAAGTATGCAACAGGTATTTCTGCTTCTATGGCATTGGCTGAAAGGGTAAGCTCTGGTGGCGCTAAAGAAAGGGAAGATTATTTTAACTTCTTAAAATCGGGTGGTTCACGCTATCCAATTGAAAGCTTAAATGTTGCAGGAGTTGACATGGCAACAAGTGCACCAGTGCAAGCAGCTTGTGATAATTTTGCAAAAATAGTTAAAGAATTAGAAGAAGCATTAAAAAAGATTTAGTTTTTGACAACTTACTATGTATAATTCTAGTGTGGAGGAAAGATACCTTTCCTCCGCTTTTCAATCTTCAGAGATTTTTAAGTCTTTTCTAAGAGAAAATATTGATAGAAGGGAATTTATTATTTCTTTTCTAAAAGATAGTGGTGTTCCATTCATGCCTGTTTCTCTTTCTACAGGTAAGCACATCATAGTTCATTATTCAAAAAAAAACTATAATAGATGTTATAAAAATAAACTATTCATTGCTCATTATGATAGAAAAGAAGGCACAGAAGGTGCTAATGATAACTCAGCTGCATGTTTTATTTTGATGAACTTTGCAAAATATCTTTTGTCTTGTGACTATGAGCATAACATAAAAATAATTTTTACAGATTCAGAAGAAACTGCAAGTGCAGGTTTAGAATTGCAAGGTTCTTATAAATTAGCTTTAGGCTTGAGGCAATTAAATATGGCAGATAGTGACGTTTACATCTTTGATATGTGTGGAAGAGGAGACACTTTGATTTTCTCTCTTGCAGGTATTTATGGAAGACCTAAGGAAAAAACTAGCACTCTGATTGACCTTCATAATAAAGCTGTTTCTCATGCGAGAGAAAGTGCTATTAAGCATATGTCTTTAATAACTTCTTATAGTGATAATGCAGGCTTTATTGCTGCAGGGCTTAATGCACAATTGGTTACAGTGCTTCCTTCAGACGAAGCTTTAACATTGCAAAAGGCTATTGAGGAACTAAAAGAAAAGCCTGTTTATTCTGAATTGATTGATTCCATATTGAAAAATAAAAAATTAGAAAAAGATTCACAATTTGAAAAAATTATTCCGCTTACATGGCAAAAAATGCATACACCTTTTGACACATTAGACACTTTAACTGATTCCTCTTTTACTTTGGTGCACAACTATATGAAAGTTTTAGCAAGGAAGATGGAAAGATACTGATTTCTTTTTGTTTTTGCGTTGTTGACATCTACGAGATGATTGTAGTATCCTGCCCCGTCAATAACACTGCTTAAATAACAGTCTAAAATACTGATTAATTCTAATCTTATCAATGTATAGACATTTTTTTTGCTTGCAAAGAAATTCGTCGTCTCCTAGAATATTACTATCCAATAGCCTTATGTAGGGGAAAATAAATATTTAAAAAATTGCTTGCAAAAAAAAATGTTGACCCTTAAAATATTGCTATATTTCACACATAGAGGAGAAAAAGATGTTAAATCAAAAAAACTACGTCAATCCTTCAGTAGAAAAAAGTAACATTAAAAGAAATGTTAAGAAAAATACAAGTTATTTTGCTAGAGTGTGCAAAAAAGGAAAAGTGAGCAAAGAAGACTTGATTCAAAGGGGCAAAAAAAAGGCTCCGTATATAAACATGCATAGCTTTGAAGCATGAACCTAAAATGCGGATAATTGTGATGAATGCTCAATTAAAATATGGTGAGAAATACAGTATTCTCTTGAGCATTCAATATACAAAGATGGATAAGGAGAAGAACTTCAACTATTAGGAGGTGTGCAAAAGAATTTATGTTTGAAAAAGAAACAGAATTGCAAGCAAAAGAAGCAAGCTAGGCTTTGAAAAAACTCTGTTGATTTAAAAATGAAAAGCTTGACTTGAGTTTTAAGGCACGTTGGGTATAGATAAAATTGATGTATACAAAAAATTAACATTCATAGGAGATTAATTATGAGTAATAATGAATTTTATTGTGAGAACCATTTGGAAGGGGCAAAAAAAGACGAAATTGAAACTCTAAAATGCTATAGAAAGGCAGCAGAAGCCGGAGATGCAAAGGCTATGCATGACATCGGCTTATACTATGAAAATGGGTCAGGTGGTTTAGAAAAAGATGAAGTTGAAGCTCTAAAATGGTATAGAAAAGCAGCAGATTATGGAAATGCACAAGCTATATGTGCTGTTGGCTACTATTATGGAACAGGATTAGCTGGTTTAGAAGTGGATGAAGTTGAAGCTCTAAAATGGTATAGAAGAGCAGCTTCAGGTGGATATGCACCTGCTATGTGTAATATTGCTCTTGATTATTGTCAAGGTTTGGGTGGTTTAGAAAAGAATGATGAAGAAGCACTTAAGTGGTTTAGACAGGCTACGGAAGCTGGATATGCAAAAGCTATGTGTCTTATTGGTTACCATTATGAAAGTGGGACATGTGGTTTAGAAAAAGATGAAGTTGAAGCTCTAAAATGGTATAGAAAAGCAGCTTCAGGTGGATATGCACCTGCTATGTGTCTTATTGGCTACTATTATGAAAAAGGTTTATGTGGTTTAGAGAAAAATGAAAAAGAAGCACTTAGGTGGCTTATTAGTGCTACGGATGCTGGAGATGTAGATGCTATGAATCACATGGCTTCATGTTATGAAGGTGGGGCATGTGGTTTGGAAAAAGATGAAGTTGAAGCTCTAAAATGGTATAGAAAAGCAGCAGAAGCCGGAGATGCAAAGGCTATGCATGACATCGGCTTATATTATGAAAATGGGTCAGGTGGTTTAGAAAAAGATGAGGTTGAAGCATTAAAATGGTATAGAAAAGCAGCAGATTGTGGAAATGCACAAGCTATGTGTGCTGTTGGCTACTATCATGGAACAGGATTAGCTGGTTTAGAAGTGGATGAAGTTGAAGCTCTAAAATGGTATAGAAGAGCAGCTTCAGGTGGATATGCACCTGCTATGCGTAATATTGCCCTTGATTATTATCAAGGTTTGGGGGTGGAAAAGGATGAAGAAGAAGCACTTAAGTGGTTTAAGCTAGCTGCAGAAGCTGGAAATGCGGATGCTATGTATTTTATTGGACAGAATTATTGTGGGTTAAGTTTATTTAGTAGAGGGTATAACGCCGAAGCTTTTGAATGGTGTATAAAGGCAGCAAATGCAGGGAGTATAAAAGCTATGACATTTATGGCTCTTTCCCATGAAATTGGCTTATATGGCTTAGAAATGGATAGAGAAGAAGCCTTAAAATGGTATAAAGAAGCTGCAAATGCTGGTTGTGAGGAAGGTATGTTTAAAGTTGGTAATTATTACGCTGGTGGATTGGGTGGCTTAAAGAAAGATAAAAAAGAAGCTCTTAAGTGGTTTAGAAAGGCAGCTGATTCTGGAAATGCTCGTGCTATGGATATTATAGGCAATTGTTATGATGAAGGATTAGGTGGCTTAGAAGAAGATAAGGTGGAAGCATTAAAATGGTATAGAAAAGCAGTGGATGCTGGAAGTTGTGAGGCTATGTTTGCAATTGGTTTTTATTATGACGCTGGTCTAGGTGGTTTAGAAAAGGATGAAGTTGAGGCACTTAAATGGTTTAGGGAGGCAGCAGAAAAGGGAGATGTTTGTGCCAATAACAGTATTGGTGATTATTATAATGAAGGATTAGGTGGCTTAAAAGAAGATAAGGTGGAAGCATTAAAATGGTATAGAAAAGCAGCAGAAGACGAAGATCCAGAAGCTATAAATAGTATTGGAAATTATTATGATGCTGGATTAGCTGGGTTAAGAAAGGATGAAGGGAAAGCATTAAAATTGTATAGAAAGGCAGCAAAAAAGGGAAATTCGGATGCTATGAATAGTATTGGAAATTATTATCATTATGGTTTAGCTTATTTAATAAAAAATGAAGAGAAAGCATTGAAGTGTTATAAAAAAGCTGCAAAAGCTGGGAATTCAGAAGCTATGAAGAGCATTGGTTATTATTATGACTATGGTTTAGGGGGCTTAAAAAAGAGTAGGACTACTGCACTTAGATGGTATTTAAAGGCAGCAAATGCAGGAAATTCAATCGCTAGTTATAATGTTGGAATTTATTATAGAGATGGTTTAGGTGGGGTAGAAAAAGATGAGGCTGAAGCATTCAAATGGTTTAGAAAGGCAGCAGAAGCAGGAAATGTAGCAGCTAGGAATCTTATTGCTTTGCATTATAAGAAGTAATATGATTTTGCGATGTTTCAAATAATGAAAGAATCTTGAAGAATTGATTCTATTGAGATTCTTTCATGCACTTGTAAATATTGGTATTTTATTATAGACTGAGGGTTCGTGAGGGGGACAGTATGAATTGTGATGCAAGGATGGAAGACATTGTTAGTCTTTGTAAAAGACGCGGTTTTGTTTTTCAATCTTCAGAAATATATGGTGGGCAAAATGGTGCTTGGGACTATGGTCCTAACGGTATTGAATTAAAAAATAATGTTGCTCGTCTTTGGTGGAAAGAGATGACGAGACTTCATGATAATATAGTTGGTCTTGATGCAAGTATATTAATGCACCCTAGAGTGTGGGAAGCTTCAGGCCATGTTGAGAATTTTACAGATCCATTAGTTGATTGTAAGAAATGCAAAATGCGTTTCAGAGCTGATCACCTAGAAAAAGAAAATATTGAGAAAAAGATATGTCCTGAGTGTGGAGGAGAACTTACAGACACTAGAAAGTTCAATCTTATGTTTAAAACTCATATAGGACCTACGGATGATAACTCTGCCCTTATATATCTTCGTCCAGAAACTGCTCAAGGAATATATGTCAATTATAAAAATATTGTGCAGTCAAATAGATTAAAATTGCCATTTGGAATTGCTCAAATTGGAAAGGCTTTTCGTAATGAAATTGTAACAAAAAACTTCATTTTTAGAACTTGTGAGTTTGAGCAAATGGAAATGCAGTTTTTTGTTAAGCCAGAGACAGACGAAGAATGGTTTGAATATTGGAAAAAGGAACGCATGTCTTTCTATGAGAAATACGGAGTAAACATGGCACGCCTTCGATGGCATCAGCATGGAAAAGATGAACTTGCTCATTATGCAAAGGATGCTTATGATATTGAATATGAGTTTCCAATGGGATTCAAAGAACTTGAGGGAATTCACAATAGAACTAATTTTGATCTTACTAGGCATAGTGAGTATTCTGGAAAAGATTTATCTTATGTTGATCAAGATGATGGAAACAAAAAATATATTCCATACATAATTGAAACTTCTGCAGGACTTACTAGAAATGTCTTAATGTTTATCTGTGATGCATACGTAAAGGAGAAAGTTGCAGATAAAGGAAATGATGACGATTGGAGAACAGTTTTACGTTTTCATCCTCTTGTAGCTCCTATTACTGTGGCAGTGCTTCCATTGATGAAAAAGGATGGTTTGGCAGAATTAGCTAAGTCAATACAAAATGAACTTAGGAATGATTATAAAACAGATTATGATGCATCTGGTGCTATAGGTAAACGCTATAGAAGACAAGATGAAGTGGGAACTCCTTTTTGTGTTACTGTTGACTATGAGTCATTAGAGAAAAAGACTGTTACTCTAAGATATAGAGATTCAATGGAACAGATTAGAATTCCTATAGAGAATTTAGGTGAAGAAATTAAGAAAGCAATTAAGGACTATGTCAGGGTGTAGTGTAATGGAATATAAATATGATGCTCACGATGCTTCTTTAATGACACCTTTTTTGTATCGCTTTTTTATATCTCCAATGCTTAAAATTGTGCCGTATCAGATTCCAGCTAATATTATAACAATTATTTCTAATTCTTGTGTTCTTGTTTCTTTTATTATTGCAGGATTGGGGTATTACAGAAATAATTTTGATTTTTACTTTTTGATTCCAATTTTATGCTTTTTATATTTGATTGGAGATTGTTTTGATGGAGTCCAAGCTAGGCGTACGAAAACGTGTTCTCCATTAGGTGAGTATTTTGACCATTTTTTAGATAGCTTTGTTACAGGCTTACTCACAGGTACATTGCTTTTCGCATTGAGATCTACCAATCCTATTGTTATAATTTTCCCGTTTCAAGCTTTGTATTTAGGACAGATTGGCACTTTTTGGGAAAGACTAAAAAAGGGTGTTATGTCTTTTGGGCTTATAAGTACAAGTGAAGGGGTTATGGCTATAGCTATTCCTTCATTTTTGGTCTCTATTCCTTTTGTGCAACGTTTAATAGTGTTGAATAAATTTATTTTTTCACTCTCCATTATGGATTTTACACTTTTAATTGCATTCTTTTTTGCAGGTGTTGCAGGGATTAAGGCTATTATAACCTCTAAGGAATTTAGCTTAAAGTTAATACTACATGTTTTACTTTCATGCTTTGTGACTTCTTGTTGTGTGGTTTTTGGACTTTCTATTCTCTTAACAACGTTGTTGACTACGCTTTATAATGCTTTTTTTATTTCTCCTTTGCTTTCAGCTATTTCTGAAAAGAAGGAAGAAAAGTTCCCAGATTTTATTTTGCCATTACTCTTTGTTCTATGTTTTTTTATGAAGGATTGGTGTCCATTTATACCAACAATACAGCTTATCTATATAGCATTTAGAATTATGGTTCGTTTTTCAGTCTTTTTTTATGCAAATAGACACTTCTGGGTATGGAAGAATAAAGAGTGTATTCCAATAAACTTGCTAGGAAATCATTGAGAATGGGTAATCTGTTTGACATTAATGAGCTTATTGTGGTGCTTTGGAAAACGAAGCACCGATTATTCTCTAGTGAGTTAATCAGTGCTTCGTTATGCTTAAAATATTTTATACGTCCAAATTTGGTAAAGACGGTTGTGAAGAAAATATAGTTGCACTTTTATTTTCTGCTTGAATTTCTTTATATAACTCCTGCCTGTATACTTGTATTTCTTGAGGAGCTTTTATCCCTATTTTGACCTGTTCCCCTTTAACTTCTATTATAGTGAGCTCTATATCGTTACCTATTAGTATCTTTTGATTTGTTTTTCGAGATAGTATCAACATTAGTTTTTCTCTCTACTTTCAAGTTCAGCCATGATATCGTGCTTGGTTTTCCAATCTCCGCCAGCTACTACCTGTATTGCTTTCTTGTTTTTTCTGTTAATGACTAAAGGACCTTGAAGGTTTGCTGTTGGAGGGATTTCTGAATTTGAGATAGTGACAAGTACAAATATTATAGCATCTGTTGGAGATTTTAGTTCAAGCTTTTTTAAAACTTCATCATTTAAGTCAATTTCATAGTCAGGACGGAAAATAAAAGGATCTATAAGTACAAAGGTTGGACCTTCTTCATTAAGTGACGCAAGCCAAAAAAAAGGAGGAACTTCCGAATTTATCAATGCAAATTCATGGTAGTCTTCAAAACCAAAAAAACCATCATCAAGAGTTATAATCTGCTCATCGTCTACATCCAAGGTACCAACACCTTTAACTACAACTTTCATATTTTTAACACTCATCCTTTTGTTATATTAATTTGTTAAAACTACCTATATTATACACAAAAATATTCACGTGAGGAAGATGTCTATTTAATACTTTGAAATTATATGTTAAAACTCCTAAAATCCAATAAAGGTTTTTAGTGGATTCATAATGACAAATAAAGTAAAAAATAATTTTGTATATCTCCATAATTATAAATATTGTTAAAATTAAATGAATTTGTTATAAAATAGATATGAGAGTCTTGACTATTATCCAAAATAGTTTAATATATAATGTATGAGCGACTATTTTGACATAAACAACGAAGAACTCTTAAAGGATTTCTTCAGTGAGGCTACTCAACAAGTTGAAGTGCTTGAGAGTAACATTTTAGTTATTGAGCAAAATCCACAAGATTATAGTGCTGTTGATGAGATTTTCAGAGCTGCACATACATTAAAGGGTGGATCTGCTACTGTTGAGATGATGGAACTCTCTTCTTTCACTCATGCTATGGAGGATCTTCTAGATCAAGTGAGAAGTAAGGTTGTTCCTATCACAGAAGATGTTGTGGATCTTCTTCTGAAAGCAATAGATATCATCAAAGCTATGCTTGAGTCTCGTACAAATGGTGTGCCGTATGGCGAAGATGTTTCTGATATGGTCGCAAAATTACGCTCTTATGTTCCTGATAAGAAGGGGGGAGCGAAGAAAGCTAGTGCTCCTGCTCCTAAGGTAGTGCAAGCACCTCCTACTCCAAAAGAAGAACCTCAGGAAGAAGTGGCAGTCGCAAGCATTGATGCTGTTGATGTTGGAAAGTATTTCTCTGAATATGAGTTTTTGGAACTTAAAGAGGCTGTTAAGGATTGTAAATTATATACAGTTTTAGTTACTTTTGATGAGAATTATCCTATGAATACTGTAGGTGGTATTCAGGTTTTTGCAGGATTAAAACAATGTGGTAATGTACTAAAAACAGTCCCAGACTTTGATTCTCTTTACGAAGATGTTTTTCATGAAAAGGTACTGTATTTTGTCGGAAGCTCTAAATCTTTGGACGAAGTTAAAGATGTAGCTTCTATTAACGAGGTTACTCTAAAGGTTGAGGTTGCAGAGCCTAACCTTGCAGATATGGCAGAAAAGGCTGAAAAAGCTAGTGCTTACGAAGAACCTAAGAAAGAAGAAGTTGCTCAGAAGAAGGAAGAGGTCGCAGGGGTGGTACAAAAACAGGAAACACCTCAGGCTACTACTGTAGCAAAAACACCACCTAAAGCACCAGTGGCTGGGGCAACATCTAGTACTCATGCTCCAAGTGCAGTTTTGCGTGTGGATGCTAAGCGTATTGATTATTTATTGAATTTGGTTAGTGAAACTGTTATTACGAAGGCATCCTTGAATCAAAGTGCTATAGAGTTTAGTGATTTGTATAATAGTTTTCAGGGAGCTAGTTCAGATTACAAAGATAAAATTAGAAAACTCTTAGATAAGATGCCTTCATATCTGGAAAAGATTAAGAATGGACATAATATAAATGAAATTAAACAAGAAATAGGTCAAGAATATGCTTCGCTTTTTGAAATATTCTCGGATTTTGATTCTAAGATGAAGCATTCTGTGACTAAGTTTAAATCTTCTGCACAGAATTTGGGACGTATAGCTGGTGAATTGCAAGAAGGCGTTATGAAGATTCGTATGGTGCCTATAAGTCAGATATTTAGTCGTTTCCCAAGAGTTGTTAGAGATTTATCAAAAGATTTACATAAAAATATTCAATTGGTTATTGAAGGTGAAGATACCGAGCTGGATAAGTCTGTAGTTGAAGATTTGCTTGATCCAATTATGCATTGTGTGCGTAATGCCCTTGATCACGGAATTGAGACTCCTGAAGTGAGAAAAGCAGCAGGAAAGCCTGAGCAAGGAATTATGCTCTTGAAGGCGAGTAATGAAGGAAACATGATTGTTATTGAAGTTTCTGATGACGGTCATGGTATTGATGTTGAGAAAGTTAAGGCTAAAGCTGTTGAGAAGGGGATTTTGCACCCAGGTAAAAAATTAACAGATGTTGAAGCTTTCCAATTAGTGTTTGCTCCTGGGTTTTCAACTAGTGATAAGATTTCGAATGTTTCAGGACGTGGCGTAGGACTTGATGTTGTTAAGACTCATATCGAGAAACTTAATGGAACGGTTACAGTTGAATCTGAGATGAATGTTGGTACACGCTTTATAATTAAGCTACCTTTAACCTTGGCAATTATTCAAGGTCTTCTTGTTCGAGTTGGAGAGCAAGTTTACTCTATTCCGATTACTTCTGTCATTGAAAGTCATAGAGTTAAAGGGGAAGAGATTAGATGTATCGATAATTATGAGGTTTTCAACGTTCGAGAAGAAGTTAATAGTTTATTGAGATTGAATAGGCTTTTTGGTATTGCATCTAATGATACCGATGAAGATGGTTATAATTATATAGTTATTGTTGGTACTGAAGATAAGAAAGTTGGACTGATGGTTGATAGTCTAATTGGTGAAGAGGATGTTGTAATTAAACCATTGAAGGATCAGTTTACTTCTTCTCCAGGTATTGCGGGGGCATCTATTTTAGGTGATGGTTCTGTTTCGTTAATTATTGATGTTGGACAACTATTGGAGTTAGGTTTAAAGCAAGAGATGCAAGCAAGAGAAAGACGTGAAGCTTCTGTATGGTAAAATGCTGAAGATGTGAGGGTTATATGGAAAATGTGATGGAACAAACTGTTAATGTGAATGAGGTTGAAGAGCTTAGTGATAAGCTTTCTGCTATAGATTTTAAGATGGTGACTTTTTCTTTGGCAAATAAAGACTATGCAATAAATATAATGCAGGTTAAGGAAATTGCTAAAGCTGGTAATTTTACATATGTGCCAAATACATCTCCTTTCGTTCTTGGCGTGTATAATTTGAGAGGGGATATTATACCTGTTATTGATTTGCGCATATTTTTTAATATTCCTGTTAAGCTGCGTAAGAAAGATCAGATTGAGAGTATGGTTATCATTACCGTTGAAGAGCAGACTTTTGGTGTTGTTGTAGATTCTATCGATAAAGTTGTAGGCATTTCCAGTAGCTCAATTCAACCTCCACATCCCATCTTTGGAGATATTAACATAAAATACATACATGGCGTGGTTGAGAACGGCGGTCGTCTTTATGTTTTGCTTGATGTGAATAAGATATTTGCTTCTCGTACAGCAACTGCTAGCACTGCTACAGTTGTTGAGGAAGAAGTTTTTCAGCCGAAAGTAGAAGAAAAAAAATCTCAGAAAACTAATAGCAATGAGGTTTTGGGTATTCGCTTTGTTAGTGATACTCTTGCAGCTTATGGTAAGTTTTTTCCAAGTCCGATTAATGAGGATTGGATTTCTAAACGATATGTAGAGTGGGCTAATTCTAGGACTCCTTCTGAGTTGCAGATTCAAAATGAGAAAGATGCTGAGCTTTTTCTATCTAGCTTTTTGTCTCCGTCTACGAAGAAGATATGGTCTGAAGATTATTTTGAAAAGATGTTGCATGCCTTGCCTGACAATACTTCTAAAACTATTACGGCATGGAATGTTGGTTGTTCATTAGGTTATGAAACTTTTAGTTTTGCAGTTTTGTTGAAGACCAAATATCCACGTGCAAGCATTAAGATTTTTGCTAATGATTCGGATCTTTTAGCTATATCAGGCGCACCCATGTTGACTGTTCCTGAGGATTTACTAGATAGTGTTTATGGTAAGTATCTTGTTAAAGGTACTAATGGAACATATTCTTTTAATAAAGAAATAAAAGATATGATTCTTTTTGAGTATCATGATTGTGCTCATCAAAATACTGTTCCAGATGTTGATATAATTCTTGCAAGGGATGTTTTGTCCTTTTTAACTCTTCCAAATCAGGGTTCTATTTTGTCTGAGTTTAAAGAAAAATTAAAGAGTACTGGTGTTGTAATATTAGGAGCTAATGAGGCTATGCCTAAGCATGAAGGTTGGTTGCGTCATCAAGGTGATATTGTTATCTTTTCAAAAGAATAAATATAAGATTAAGGAGATGGTATGCGTGTAGAATATATCAATCCATTCAGTCAGGCAGCGTATGATATTCTTACAGAAGTTTTAGGTGGAGATATAAAAAGAGGGAACCTATACTTAAAAGAAACTTGTATGCCAATGATGGGGGTGGCTGCTATTGTAGGATTAGCTGGTGATGTTGAAGGACGTGTCATTTTTGATATGACATTACCTACTGCTCTAAAAATTGCTTCTGCGATGAATTCTGAAGAGTTGCCTCAGTTTGATGAGTTGGCAAGGGCTACGATTACAGAGTTGGCTAACCTGATTACAGGGCGTGCTGTAACTAGCTTGCATGATTTAGGTTTTAGGTTCGATTTAACTCCCCCTGCATTGTTTACAGGTGAGAAGATGGAAATATCGAATATGAATATGGAAGCACTCATTGTTCCAATTGAAACTGATTGTGGTAAAGTTGAAATAAATGTTGCTATTCGTGATAGAGTTTAAGGAGGTACCCTGTGATATCTAAACAAGATTTTCCAACTATTAATGAAAGAGCCCCACAAGGTATTAAAGCTGATGGGACTCCGTACAAAGTTTTACTAGTTGATGATTCTGTGTTTGTTACTAAGCAGATTAGTCAAATACTTGGTAGCGAAGGTTATGAGATCGTTGGTACTGCAGGTGATGGGTTTGAGGGTGTGCAAAAATATAAAGAGTTGTGCCCTAATGTTGATCTTGTCACTATGGATATAACCATGCCTAAAATGGATGGTATAACAGCACTAGAGCAGATTATGGAATTTGATAAGAATGCTCGTGTTGTTATGATTACTGCTCTTGGAAAAGAAGAATTGGTTAAAAAAGCTATTTTGATGGGAGCAAAGAATTATATAATTAAGCCTTTGGATAGAAAAAGTGTATTAGAGAGGGTTGCTACTATTCTATCAAAATAGTTTATATGAAAAGCAGTGAAGAAGTTGAGAGGCTTACTTCATTGCTTTTTACTTTTCTGTTATGCCTAGTTTGGTTCGTGTTTGCTTTATTGGTGATGTTTGTGGTGCTTTAGGTGTTTCAGTCTTACTCAAGGTCTTGCCTTCTCTTATTGAAAATAATTTTATTGATTTTGTGTTTGTTAATGTTGAAAATGCAGACAAGGGTAGTGGTCTCAATCCTAGCGATGCGAATGTGCTGTTTTCTAGTGGAGTTGATGTAGTTACAGGTGGAAATCATACATTAGAGAAGTTCAATGTAAGGGAAAAGTTTGGTCATTGTAATGATAGAATATTGAGACCTGCAAATTATCCCTCTGATGTGGTAGGGAATGGCTTTGTTACTTTAACAAAGAAAGGAGTTGAGTACACTGTTTTGAATTTGCAAGGTAGAGAAGGTATGCGTTATATTGATTGTCCATTTCGTGCTACTAAGGAGCTCCTCTCTAAAGTTTCCTCCTCCATTATTCTTGTAGATTTTCATGCTGAATCAACACAAGAAAAAGAGGCTTTGGCTTTTTATCTTGATGGTAGGTGTTCTTTTTTGGGGGGAACACATACACATGTCCAAACCTCTGATGCTAGAATTCTTCCAAAGGGAACAGCTTACATAACAGATGTGGGAATGGTTGGAGCATTTGACTCTGTTATTGGAGGTGAGCCTTCTATCGCAGTTAACAGGATGAAAACTCAAATCTTTGAGAAGATTCCCCTTGTTTCTGAAGGTAGGACGGTGTTTTCTGCTGTTTTGATAGATATAGATGTTTTATCTAAAAAAGCTCGTTCTATAACGCCGTTGATGATAACAGAAAAATTATAATTTACCTATTGACAATATGAGCCGATAGTTGTATCGTCAAGTGTCAAATTATTTTATGAATCATAAGTTTTTCAAGTGTTCTATTTATTTATTTTAGATAACAGATTGAGCTATAATTCCTCTATGATGTCCATGTTGAGTTTTAATGGGAGTATGAAGTGTCGAAATTTAATGATCAAACAGATGAAATGGTAGAATGTAATGGTAGCGAGGGAGATTCTCTTTTCCCTGAAACCGAGAATGAAAAGAAAGTTGTTGTGCGTCAGACAAGATCTAGACGCATTGCATCAGCAGATGGAAAAGAATCTCGTATTGCAAAAAGAAATACTACACATGAGAGAAGAGTTGTTACTGTAAGAGATAATGAAGAAATACAAGATAACAGTAAGCAAGATGAAAAGCTTGTTATAAATGATCTTACGAAGATGAAAATGAATGATCTTCGCTCTCTAGCTATTAGCTATGGTATACAAGAAGATGAAATGGTTTCTATGAAGAAACAAGAGATCATTTATAGTATATTGAAGAGTCATACATTGAAAGGTGGGATAATTACAGCGTCTGGAGCTCTTGAAATATTAGCTGATGGTTATGGTTTTTTACGTTCTCCTCAAAATAGTTATTTGCCAAGTAGTGATGATATTTATGTTTCTCCTAGTCAGATAAGATTGTTTAATTTGAGAACAGGGGATACTGTTGCAGGTCAAGTACGTTTTCCAAAAGAAGGTGAGCGATATTTTGCACTTTTAAGAATTGAAACAGTTAATTTTGATGAGGTGGTGAAATCTCAACGACGTATTCCATTTGATAACTTAACACCGCTTTATCCTAGAAATAAATTACACCTAGAAACTACGACTGAGGAGATTTCAACTCGCATTTTGGATCTCTTTTCTCCTCTTGGTAAGGGACAGAGGGCGTTGATAGTTGCTCCTCCTAGAACAGGAAAGACAATATTTTTGCAGAAGATAGCAAATGCAATAACTACTAATCATCCTGAAGTTTATTTGATTGTCTTATTAATTGATGAGCGTCCTGAAGAAGTTACGGATATGGAGCGCAGTGTTAAAGCTGAGGTTATTTCTTCAACTTTTGATGAGCAAGCTACTAGGCACATTCAAGTGGCAGAGATGGTAATGGAAAAAGCAAAAAGACTTGTAGAACACAAGTATGACGTGGTTATTTTGTTGGATTCTATTACACGTTTAGCTAGAGCTTATAACCAGACAATGCCAACATCAGGGAAGGTGCTTTCTGGTGGTGTTGATTCTAATGCTTTACATAAGCCTAAAAGATTTTTTGGTGCTGCTAGAAACATAGAAGAAGGTGGTAGCTTAACTATCATTGCAACTGCTTTGGTGGAAACTGGTAGCAAAATGGACGAGGTTATCTTTGAAGAATTTAAGGGAACTGGAAATATGGAAGTTAATCTTGATAGGAAACTTTCTGATCGTCGCCTTTTCCCCGCTATTAATATAAAGAAGTCTGGAACACGTAAAGAAGAACTTTTGTTGACTGAGAATGAAATGAATTTGATGTGGATACTAAGGAAATTTATTAATCCGCTTGATGATACTCAGACGATTGAATTCTTAATCGATAAAATGACTAAAACAAAAAATAATGAAGCATTCTTAAGGTCCATGAATACTGGACTTGTATAATATTTTGTTATACTATATCATTTCGCTTTTCAAGGAGTTACTTATGAAAAAAGATGTTCATCCAAAATATGAAGATGCTACTATTACATGTGCTTGTGGGAATGTTATTAAAACACGTTCTACCGTTAAAGATATAAAGGTTGAAATTTGTTCTCAATGTCATCCTTTCTTCACTGGTAAGCAAAAATTGGTTGACACTGCTGGTAGAATCGAAAAATTCAAGATGCGTTACGGTATAAAAGACTAGTTTTTTCATTATTATTTCTTTTCTCAAACGTGTTTTAAATATGTTGGAAAATATACGTAATATAGGTATAATGGCACATATAGATGCTGGAAAGACCACCACTACTGAGCGTATTTTGTTTTATACAGGAAAAATACATAAGATAGGTGAGATTGATGATGGTCAGGCAACTATGGATTGGATGACTCAGGAGCAAGAACGAGGAATCACAATTCAAAGTGCTGCTACTACAACATATTGGAATGATCGTCAGATTAACATAATTGATACCCCAGGTCATGTTGATTTTACTGCAGAAGTTGAGCGTTCTTTGCGTGTGTTGGATGCTGCTGTGGCTGTGCTTTGTGCCGTAGGTGGAGTGCAGCCGCAAACAGAAACTGTTTGGCATCAAGCAGATCGCTATCATGTTCCTCGTTTATGCTTTGTTAATAAGATGGATAGGCTAGGAGCTTCTTTTTTTGATGTTCTTGAAGATGTAAGGACAAAATTTGGTGTGATTCCTGTCCCTTTACAAATTCCGATTGGTTCTAGTGATACATTTAAAGGTGTAATAGACCTTGTTAAGATGCAAGAAATCTATTGGGATGAAGATACGCAAGGTGAAAAGTTTACTGTTAAACCTATATCTGAAGAAATGCTTGAAGAGGCAGGACTTTGGCGGGAAAAAATGCTAGATGCTCTTTCTTCTTTTTCTGATGAAATTACAGAGTTGGTTTTGAATGAAGAAGATGTGAGTGAAGATCTTATCAGAAAAGAGATAAAGAGGGGGGTACTCTCCCTTTCTATTGTACCGTTTCTTTGCGGGAGTGCAAGAAAGAATATTGGTATTCAGCCACTTTTGGATGCGATTACGTGGTATCTTCCATCTCCTTTAGAAATTCCTGAGATTGTTGCTCATAATGTTAGAAAAAGGGAAGATGTTGCTATTCCTTGTAAGAAGGATTCTTCTCCTTTGGCTTTGGCATTTAAGATTCAATATGACAGGGAAAAAGGTCTTTTATGCTATGTTAGAATGTATTCAGGTAGCATAAAAACTGGAAGTATGGTCTATAATGTTGCAAAAAAGAAGAAGGAAAGAGTTAACCGAATTTTAAGAATGCATTCTAATAAAGCAGAACAGATAGACAGCATAGAAGCTGGGGATATTGCAGTTTTTATTGGTCTTAAAGAGGTACAAACAGGTGATACCCTTTCTGTAGAATCTTCGAACTTATTGCTTGAGAATATGGACTTTCCTGAGCCTGTTATCTCTGTTGCGGTGGAAAGTGAAAGTCTTTCGGAGCGTGATAAGTTAAAAGAGGCATTGCTTATTTTATCTAAAGAAGATCCTACATTTAAGTCTAAAGAAGATGATGAGACAGGGCAACTTATTATCTCAGGTATGGGGGAGTTGCATTTAGAGGTGCTTACATCACGTCTATTAGAAGAGTTTAATATTAAAGCGAAAATCGGAAAAGCTCAAGTTACATATAGAGAGTCAATAGAAAAAGAAGCAACTTATACGCAAAAATATGCCAAGGTTATTTCGGGAAAAGAAAATACGGCAGAACTTACGTTGAAAGTTATTCCTTTGAAAAGAGGTTCGGGAAATAAGTTTTCTTCAGAAGTTAAGGCTTATTCGCAGGGACAACTTAGAGCAGGCGGTTTGCCTGAAGATGTGTTATCAGCAATCGAAAATACGGTGACTTCGTCATTTTCTAGTGGTATCAGACTTGGTTATCCTTGTGTTGATGTAGAGGTTGTCCTTACGAGTGCTGTATACAAGGAAGAAAGTTCTACCATCTTTGCTTTTGAGTCTTGTGTTGCTATGTGTATGAATCAGGCTTTGTTAGAGGCTAGTCCTATCTTGCTAGAACCATATATGAATGTGGAGATAGTGTGTCCAAAGGACTTTGTAGGTGATGCTATGAATCGCATAACTCAAAGAGGTGGACTTATTGTTAGTATGGAAGAAAAAGCTAATAGTCAGTTGATTCATGCTAAGGCATCTATGGAAAAGATGTTTGGTTTTTCTACAGACCTTCGTTCTGCAACACAAGGACGAGCTTCTTTTACGATGTTTTTTAGTCATTTTGAAGTGAAAGCCTGAGTCTTATTTATAAACTGTTTTTCGTCCCCATAGTCTTAAAGTTCAGATAGGTTGTAGCTAATAATGTGGCTATGCTAAAATAAACTCCTTTCCTTTATCATTTTCCAGAAGCAAGTGCTATGCTGGCATTGTCAAGTTTTAGTTTGTATGCCTAACCTATCTTTTGATTAGATAATTCATGTATTAAATTTGCAACTATAGTCTTGCCACAGCCTGTTTTTCCGTTAAGAAGAGCAGAATTTTCATTTCTTTATACCGTTGGCGTAAATAATCTTATATTTTCTACATTTTCACGAAGCTTCAACACAAAAGGTAAATTGTAAAAAATATTGCCCCTTTTTTTGAAAAAAAGGGTTCATCTGAACCAAAAAACTATTATAATGAAATTATAAACAGAAAAATAACACATAATAGGAGGTACAGATGAACCCAATTAATAATGTTGACAATACCACAAATGACAAAAAGTGGAAAGTATTAAATGAAAAAGACAGGTATAATATTGAGCTACTCTTAAGGGAAGGATATAAAATAAAAA
>CAUUAF010000017.1:0-22333 GCA_963543085.1 uncultured Treponema sp.
AAAGTGAGACGTCTCTATGATGGTAAAGTTCTTGCAGGATTTGCTGGAGCTACTGCTGATGCTTTCACTCTTTTTGAGAAGTTTGAAAAAAAATTAAAGGAATATTCAGGAGATATAACACGTTCAGCAGTGGAACTTGCCAAGGAATGGAGAATGGATAAGATGCTGAAAAATTTGCAAGCAGTACTTTTGGTTGCAGACAAAGATGTGATTCTTTTTATTTCTGGAAATGGAGATGTGATTGAACCTGAAGAAGATGTTATTGCAATAGGCTCTGGTGGCAACTATGCATATGCTGCTTCTTTGGCATTAATGGAAAACACAAATTTAAGTGCAAAAGAAATAGCAGAAAAGAGTTTAAATATTGCTAGTAAGATTTGTATATACACTAATAACAATATCATAGTGGAGGAGCTATAATGAATCTCAAATTGGATGACTTAACACCTAAACAAATTGTTGAGGAACTTGATAAATATATAATTGGGCAGTCTAAAGCAAAACGTGCTGTAGCTGTTGCTATTCGCAATAGGAGTAGGAGGTTGCATCTTCCTGAAGATATAAGAGATGAAATATCTCCTAAAAATATTCTAATGATAGGACCTACAGGAGTTGGAAAGACAGAAATATCGAGACGATTGGCAAAGATTTCTGGTGCACCCTTTTTGAAAGTGGAAGCAACCAAGTATACTGAAGTAGGCTATGTTGGACGCGATGTGGAGTCTATGATTAGAGACTTAACTGCTGTGGCTTATTCAATAGTGAGACTAGAAATGAAAGAAGAACTACGTGCTCAAGCTGAAAAAAATACTGAAGAGATATTGCTAGACTTGTTGCTACCTTCTTCTGATAAAAAGAAAACTAAGTCAGGTGATGAGATTGGTAAAGAACGTATTTTTGAAGATCATATGCAACAAGCAGAACTATTGGCGGATGGTTCATCGGAAGAGAGTTCAGCTCTTAGTACGCGTGAAAAATTTCGACAGATGTTGTTAAATGGGGAATTGGAAGATAAAATAGTTGAAGTTAAATCAGAACGTAATTCCAATAAACCTTCTTTCGAGTTTTTTGCTGGTGGGTCAAATATAGAAGATATTGAGACAGCAATGAATAATATTACTAACATGATGATTGACGGAGGACGCAAGGGAAAAAAGAAGCATGTTAGCATTAAAGAAGCAAGGCAGATTATTTTAGATGATCAACTCGATAAGATGGTTGACCATGATAAGATTAGAGAGCAAGCAAAAGAGCGTGTTGAACAAATGGGGATAATCTTTATTGATGAGATAGACAAAGTAGCATCCACTGCTGATAGTCGTAGTAGTATTGATGTTTCACGCGAAGGCGTTCAACGAGATATTTTGCCAATAGTTGAAGGCTCTAAAGTGAATACAAAGCTTGGTGTGATAGACACAAGTCATATACTATTCATTGCTGCAGGTGCATTTAATGTTTCTAAACCTAGTGACTTAATTCCAGAGTTTCAGGGACGTTTCCCACTAAGAGTGGAACTTGAATCTTTGCATGCAACTGAATTCAAAAGGATTTTGCTTGAACCTAAAAACTCCTTAACACGTCAATATTCAGCTCTTTTAGAGATAGAAGGGGTAAAAATTAATTTTACCGATGCTGCCATAGATAAGATGAGCTTTTTGGCAGAAGATTTGAATTCTAAAATGGAAAATATAGGGGCTAGAAGACTTCATACTATCATGGAAATGCTTTTGGAAGATATTTCTTTTAATGCAAGTGATATGAAAGGGCAAGAGATAAAAATTGATGTGGATTATGTGGATGAAAGATTAAAATCAATTGTTCAAGACCGTGATTTATCAAGATATATATTATAGGTATGTTTGGTGTATCTTAAAGATTATTATTGAGTTTTTTGAAGCCTCATTTTAACTTAATACTATTAAGTAATTTTTTATTATGCCGATAGAACTCTAGGGAATTGCTATAGTTTTAGCAAATCATGACAATTTAAGGACTGAAGTTTATGGGATTTGATAGTTTTAGAAAAACAACTGATGTTTTGCATAGGGCTTTGGATGTGAATATTCTTAGGTATAACGTGACTGCGAATAATCTTGCAAGTTCAGGAATACCAGGTTTTAAAAGAAGTGTTGTAAATTTTGAAACAGAACTGAAAAGGGCTTTTGATTCACAGAAGAATAGGGATAACTCATTTGAAATGAATACAAGTCATCCTTTGCATATAAAAAGTAACAATGTTATTGACTATAAGACAGTGAAGCCATTTGTAGCATTGGACTATCAAACTTCAGCAAAGGCAAATGGAAATAATGTTGATGCAGAAGTTGAGGCTATGAATGTTTTAAAAATTCAAATGCAATATCAGTTGTTATCTCAAGTTGCAGCTTTTGAATATAATCAAGTTCAGTCAGTGTTAAAATAAGGGGTTATTATGGGATTATTCACAAGTATAAATATTGCATCCACTGGGATGAGTGCAGAACGTCTTAGAACAGATGTTATATCTAATAATATAGCTAATGTTTCTACTACAAGAACCCCAGAAGGTGGAGTCTTTAAGAGGAGTCGTGTTATTCTAGCACAAAAGAAAGATGGAATAGATTGGAGAAATCCTTTTGTACCTTCTTCTTTACATAGGGGATTGGGTACTGGTGTTAAGGTTGTAGGTATTGAGAAGGATACATCAGACTCTAAATGGGTTTATGATCCTAGCAATCCAGATGCAATTCAAACAGGTCCTAGGAAAGGATTTGTTGAATATCCTAATGTTGATGTTGTTACAGAAATGGTTGATTTAATATCAGCCTCGCGTTCTTATGAGGCAAATGTTGCAGTAGTTCAAGGTGCTAAAGATATGTTTCATAGAGCATTGGATATTGTTAAATAATTTTAAATTCTAGGAGATTATGATGCGTTTGGATAGTATGAGTAGTTTTGCTTTAAATATTCCTGAATTTAAGAATGTTTCGAGTATGTATAAAGTGCCATCTGTTGGAG
Source organism: uncultured Treponema sp. (assembly GCA_963543085.1). Lineage (GTDB taxonomy): Bacteria > Spirochaetota > Spirochaetia > Treponematales > Treponemataceae > Treponema_B. The sequence continues at coordinate 2,998 of CAUUAF010000017.1, forward strand.
AAAATTTAAATATTACTTCTATTGAAGTGCCTAATTTTAGGCAAGATATGGTGTCTTCTACTAATGATATTGAGCTTTCTGGTAATCCTATTGGACAAAGTTTTGAGCAGACTCTGCTTAAAGCATTTGATATGATGAACAAAAAACAAACAAAAGTTGAAGATTTGACAGAAAAGATGATTGTTTCTCCTGAGTCGGTTGATCCACATGATGTAACTATTGCTATGGCAGAAGCTAGTCTTTCATTAAAGATGACACAAACTATTATAGATAAAGCTATTAAGGCATGGAATGATATAACTATTACAAGATAGTGTGTTGGGCTTTTAGTCTTGTGTAATTTGTGGTGAAGGTGTGAACATATAGATTGGAGCATCGTATTTTTAATGCAATGTTTGAGCCTTTAGAAGGTGGGAAATATGAAGGAATGGTTTAAGAAATTAAAGGATAAGATAGGTTCTAGTTGGAGTAAATGGACTAAAGTACAAAAGGCAATATTGGTTGGGGTATTAATTGTAGGTGTTGTGTTGTTTGTTAGTCTGTTTTCGTGGTCTTCGTCATCTCCGCTTGTACCTGTGCTTGATGTCAAGATAACTGATCAAGATCAGCTTGATAAAATTGTATTACGTCTTAATGAAGAAGATGTGAAGACAACTGTCACTGATGGAGTTGTGTATGTTTCTGATTCCTCTACCGCAAGAAGAATGCGAAGTCTTCTAATAAGAGAAGACTTGATTCCAAAAGATACAAGTCCTTGGGATATATTTAATGTGGAAAGGTGGACTCGCACTGATTTTGAGAGAAAGGTGGATTTACGCCGTGCTATCATAGAGGAAGTTAGAAGACATATTAAAGCATTAGATGATGTGGATGATGCAAGTGTTGTGGTTAATGTTCCTGATAATGCAATGTTTTCATCTGAGCAAAATCCTGTGACAGCTAGTGTGATCATATATCCGAGGCCAGGTAGCGACATAACCACTAATAGAAAAAAAGTAGAAGGGATTCAAAAGCTCCTAAAACTTGCAGTTGAAGGATTGAAAGATGAGGATATCACGATATCTGACAACCAATCCAACATATTGAATGATTTTGCAGGTTTGAAGGATTGGGATAGGCTCTCTCGAATTGAAAGAGAGCAAAAGATGATTGCAAAGGAAGAAACCAAATATGAAATAAAGGTATTGAGTGCTTTGCAGAAGATCTATGGTGCAGATAGAGTTCGAGAAGTAACAATTAAGTTAGAAATGGATATGTCAGAAAAATCTTCTCAAACAACCAAAATATTGCCTACTGAGATTAAAAGTGATAATCCAGATACTCCTTATGATGACTCTGAAGTTGTTCCTTCGATAACAGCTTCTAGCGAAGTTGCAACGACAACATGGGAAGGAGAGGGAACAAATCCTGAAGGACCTGAAGGGGTTCAAGGGCAAACTCCACCTTCTTATAAGGATATGAGTAACATAGCAGGACGTTCAACTCAGAGCATAGTTAAGAAAAATGAGGTATATAGCAGTAGCCAAATTTCTGAAATTATAAGCCCACAGATTGGCAGAAGAACTGTTGCTGTAAATATTGATGGTCAGTGGAAAAAGAAAAGAAATGATAAAGGCGAATACATAATAAAAGATGGTGGTATTGAAAGAGAATTTATAAAGTTGAGTGATGAAGAAAAAAAGCAAGCAGAAGAGATTGTGCAAGGTGCAATTGGTTATGATGCTAAAAGGAATGACATTGTAAAAGTTGCAGCTATTCAAATTGATAGGTCTGAACAGTTTGAAGAAGAAGATATGGCTTATTTTCAAGGGATTCAAAGACAGAAAATAATCCTCATCTCTCTTGCAGGTATTGCAGGTTTATTGATTTTGTTTATCATCTACAGAGTTGTTAGTAGAGAGAGAGAAAGAAGAAGAAGACTTAAGGAAGAAGAAGCTTTACGTCAGGCACAACTTGAGCGAGAAAGAATATTGTGGGAAGCAGAAAAGGCTAATAATGAAGTTGCTATGACAGTTGATGAAAGAAAGAGACTAGAGTTACAAGAGAATGCTATAAATGTTGCTAGAGAGCATCCTGAAGATGTGGCCCTATTGATACGAACTTGGTTAATGGAGGAATAGTATGGCTGTGTCCCCTGCAAAAGAAAAAAGTGGGAGTAAAAAACATAAGGATGTAAACTCCCTTACTGGAAGACAAAAGGTTGCAATATTTTTAATTTCACTTGGTGGAGAGATTTCTGCTAAGGTTATGGAACAGTTGAGAGAAGATGAAGTAGAGAAGATTGTATTCGAAATTGCTAGGATAGAAACGATAGAATCAGACTTGAAAGATGCTGTGTTGCAGGAATTTCAAGAGTTGATGATGGCACAGAACTTCATAACAACTGGCGGTATAGATTATGCTCGTGATGTTTTGGAAAAGACTTTTGGAGGACAAAAGGCTACAGAAGTTATCAATAGATTGACAAGTTCATTACAGGTGCGTCCTTTTGATTTTATTAGAAGAACTGATCCAGGACACTTATTGAACTTTATTCAGCAAGAACATCCACAAACGATTGCTCTTATTTTGGCATATCTTGAACCGAACAAGGCATCTCAGATTTTGCAAAATTTGCCTGACGAGATTCAAAGTGATGTTGCACGTCGTATTGCAACTATGGATAGAACATCTCCTGATGTTTTGCGTGAAGTTGAAAGGGTATTGGAGAAAAAGCTATCTACTATATCAAGTGAAGATTACACAGCAGCAGGTGGTGTGGATAGTATTGTTGAGATACTTAACTTGGTTGATAGGCAATCAGAGCGTACAATTATAGAGTCTCTTGAAGATGAAGATCCAGACTTAGCAGAAGAAATAAAGAAGAAGATGTTTATCTTTGAAGATATTGTTATGCTTGATGACCGTGCTATTGGTATTGTATTGCGTGAAGTTAATACAGATGAACTTGCAAAAGCATTAAAGCAAGTTGATGCAGAAGTGCAAGATAAGATCTTTAAGAACATGTCTAAACGTGCTGGTAGTATGCTTAGGGAAGAGATGGAGTTTATGGGGCCAATACGTGTTAAGGATGTTGAAGAAGCACAACAGAAGATCGTTTCTATAATAAGAAGACTTGAGGAAAAGGGTGAGATTGTTATTGCACGTTCTGAGGAAGACGAACTTATCTAAAGAAGAGGCTTTGAGGATTAGTTGCCTCATTCTGAATTTATTTACTTAATTGTTTAAGGAGTCAATGGCTATGGCGAAGACTATTTTTCATATGAATGAGGTTGCAAATAATGCTAATGTAATACAAGTTCAGCTTACTAAACTTTTTGAGGAGAAAAAGGTTGAAGAAGAGGTTGTAGAAAATGTAGAGGAGGCTGAAGTTTCTGAAGAATCGAATCTTGAGACAACCCAAAAAGAAATAGAAGAACTTAAAGCACAATGGGAAGAAGAAAGACAAAAGATGTTTGACGAGGCTCATCAAGAAGCTGAGAAGATAATTAAAGATGCTCAAAGCATTGCTTTTGAAGAAGTTAAACGTCAAACTGATGAAAGTCAAGTTAAACTACAAAATGCTAAAGAAGAAGCAGAAAGACTCTTAGAGGAAGCAAAGAAGAATGCTGATAACATAATTCTAGAAACAGAAAACAATAAAAAAGCCATTGAAACAAAAGGATTCAATGAAGGATTCTCTGCTGGTAGAGAGGATGGATTTAAAGAGGGAAATGCAGAGGTTAATAGACTCATTGAGAGGATGCATACTATAGTTGAAAAAACGATGGAAAAAAGGCAAGAGATTCTTTCAGAGACGGAGCAGCAAATTGTAGACCTTGTCCTTCTTCTTGCACGAAAAGTTGTCAAGGTTATTTCAGAAAATCAGAAGAATGTGGTTACTTCTAATGTTATTCATGCTTTGAGAAAGGTTAAGACCAAAGGGGATGTAACAATAAGAGTGAATTTATTAGATGTACAAGCAACGACTGAACATATTAAAGAGTTTTTGGAGCATGCTGAGAGTGTACATAATATTACAGTTGTGGAAGATATAAGTGTGGATAAGGGTGGCTGTATTGTAGAAACTGATTTTGGCTCAATAGACGCAAGAATTTCTAGTCAGTTGCATGAGCTTGAGCAAAAAATTATAGAAATATCTCCTATAAAGACACAACCAAAACAAAATAATGCTTAAAAGTTTTTGAGGTTTTTGGGAATATAGGTAATGTAATGCTTGATTTATTTGATAAGTATATAAATATTGTCAAAGAAACAGAACCAATAAAATATACTGGTAGAGTTAAGAAAGTACAGGGAATGTTAATTGAAAGTGAAGGCCCGCAAGCTCAAGTAGGAGAATTGTGTAGGATTATCACTGAAAATAATGAAGAAGGCATTCCTGTGGAAGTCATCGGTCTACATGATCATATAGTGCAGCTTATGAGTTATGAAAATGTTGAGGGAATAAGAGCTGGGGATGCTGTAGTTGCTACTGGTGAAGTTTTACATATCAATGTGGGTGATGTTCTTTTGGGGCGTGTTATAAATGGACTTGGAAAAGCAGTAGATTTTAAGGAGCAACCTTATTCTTCTGTAAAGTATCCGCTAGAAGCAAAACCTCCTCAGGCTATGTCTCGCCTTCCTATAACACGACGTATTGTTACAGGGATTCGTGCTATTGACTCACTTTTGGCTGTGGGATGTGGGCAACGTATGGGTATCTTCTCAGGTTCTGGTGTTGGAAAATCTACTCTTCTCGGAATGATAGCAAGGAATACAAATGCAGATGTGAATGTTATAGCTCTTATAGGTGAACGTGGTAGGGAGGTCATGGATTTTATAGAACGTGATTTAGGTAGCGATGCTCTAAGTAGGTCTGTGATAGTGGTTTCTACTTCAGATCAAAGCCCTCTTGCACGCTTGAGAGGTGGTTATGTTGCAACAGCTGTTGCAGAGTATTTTAGAGATCAGGGGCTTAATGTCATGCTTTTGTTTGATTCTATAACTCGATTTGCTAAAGCACAGGGGGATATAGGTTTAGCTCGTGGTGAAATACCTAAGACTAGAGGATATCCACCAAGTGTTTTTGAAACACTACCGAAAATATTGGAACGAAGTGGTACTTCTGATAAGGGATCAATCACTGCTTTTTATACTGTGCTTGTTGATGGAGATGATATGGATGAGCCAATATCAGATGCAGTTCGTGGTATTTTGGATGGGCATATAGTGTTGGCTAGAAAACTAGCTCAACGCGGGCAGTATCCTGCTATTGATGTGTTAGCAAGTATTTCCCGTCTTTCTAAAAGAATATCGACAGAGAAGGTTGCAAAAGCTAGCCTTGAAATGAGGAATCTGTTAGCAAGATATAAAGATTCAGAAGATATGATTTTAGTTGGTGCCTATCAAAAGGGTAGTAATCCAGAACTTGATTTGGCAATTGCAAAATATCCTCTTATATATGATTTTTTAGTTCAAACAGTTGAAGAAAAAGCAAATATTGAAGATACTTTGTTAAGACTAGGAAAGATCACTGATGTGGAAATTCCAATGAGTGAAATTGATTTTGCAGGTGATACTTCATTACAAACAGAGTAAAAAGATGAAAAAGTTTGATTTTTCTTTAGATAAAGTTCTTTCATTACGTATTTTTTATGAAAAGCAGGCTGAAATTGCTTTGAGCCGTGCTGTTAGCGAAAGGGATATTGCAAAATTAAAAATAGAAGATATAAATATGAAGATTTTAGAATGTTCTCCTATTTTTTCTCAGGATGTTGATATGTCTATTTTACTTTCGGCTGAAGATTATATAAAGGGCTTAAAAATAAGAAAATTAGAGCTAGAAGAGAAGTTGATTTCTCTTGAAGAGAATGTGAAAGATTGCATTGAGAAATATAGAGAAAAATCAAAGGATAGGAAAATACTCGAAAGGCTAAAAGAGAAAAAACTTGAAGAATGGAAAAAAGCTATCGATATGGAGGAAATTATTTCTATTGATGAAATCATTTCATCTAAAATAAGCATATAGTTATGTTTTGTGTATGTTTGAAACTACCATATCAACATCAAATAAAAAAAATCAATCCTAATATTATTCCTATATTTTTGGAAACTGTAGAAGTTTTAGCAAAAGATAATGGCTGTAAAAAGATAATTAAAAAAGATTTATATTTTTATGTTTTTGAGCATTCATCTTCTTTTTTTGTATTGAGGTTCTTGTATTCATTATCTTTGCTCCTTAAACAAGTTTCTAATAACATTCATGAAAGCTCCATCATAGTAGAATATTATTCAAATGAGGAGCAAATAGAATGTTTAAATAAATTGCAAAATATGAGTTTAGAGTTTAACTGTATTTTGGTTGGTTCTAAAGCAAGTAATTATTTTAAAAAATATATCTTATTAAATGATATTAAAAGTCAATCTCTTAAACGTTGCACTTCTTTTTCTTTCTTTGAGGATATGAATTGTGGAATATCTTATAATGAACCAGATAATGTTTCACTGTTTTTTAGGAAAGAACAAAATTATATTCAGGTTTTATATAACTTTATTTCATGTTATCCAATTTCTGATTCAGATGTTGAGTATCTTTCTAAACAAGATGCAAAAACGTATTTTGAAACTCGTTGTGTTCTTACATTTTTTTCAAAAAATAGATTTAACAACTCTTTACCAAAATATTTTTTTGATGCTTTTATAATTTATGTAAAATTACATATTAAAATATATAAAAATAAGCATAATATAAAACTGATTACTATATACACTGATTGCAAAGAAGATAATACAAGTATTGAAAAATTGAAGCAAATATTAAAAGAAACTAGAATATTACCAATATTTAAAAAACAAATTGATATTGAGAAAATACCAGATGATTTATTGGAAATAATATACATGCTAATTTTTTCAAGTAAGTTTATTTTTGATAACGAATTAGAAGACTTCTTCTTTGTTACAACTGAAACAAATGCATTTAAAGATTTGATGAAAATAATGTATCAGAGAGGTATTATTATTCAAAATGATTGTATATTTTCATATCAAACTGAAGCTGTAGAGAAAATTGAAAAAAAATTAAAAGGAAGAAAGAATAACACATTTATAGCGAAATACTTATGGTCAAAATATAAAAATGAAGAAATAGTTTGTGATTTGAATTTGAAAAAGATATTTGATTCATTAAAATTTCAGTATGATGTGGCGTTTGATATTGATCTATTTTTTAATTTAAAAAAACATTATTTTTTATTAAAATCGGATGAGGAAGATTTGAAATTAGAAAATATTGATGTATTGAGAAAGTATGATAGTACTATCGAGTTTAAAGATAGAGGAGAAGCAAGCATAGCTTTTTCTTTAACAAAAGAACTTCTTTCTTATTTTCATAATGCAAGGATATTATCAGGTGAATATAGAAGCTACTCATTATTAGGGTTATTATTTTTGGAAAATAATAATATAGCTGAGGCACTGACCTATTTTTCTTATTCGCTGGAGATAGCTAAAAAAACAAATAATCCTCAGTTTATGTGTGAGGCGTTGTGTTATTTAAGCATTGTCTATTTTTTGCAAAAAGATTTTCAGAATTGTGTTATATCCTTGCAAGAATTTAGCAACACTATTTCATTTTTTTTCATGCAAGAATGGAAGGTGTTATGTCTATTCATACAGGCTAGGCTTTTTATTGAACTTGGAGAGGTAAAAAAGGCAAGTGCGGTATTTAAGTTAGCAAAAGATTTTTCATCTCTTTATTTTACGTATCTAGAAGAAACTTGTGATATTTGGTATGGAAAAGCTTTGATAGCTGAAGGAAAAATAGAAAAGGGTAGAAAGATATTAGAATGTTATGAAAGATTGGAAGCTTTTTTGTTTTTACTTGAATCGGTTTTATTGTTTCCACAGGAAGATCATGATGATATTGCTAAATTAAAAGAAAAATATGATAGCCTTTCAGGTAAGAAACAACTTGATATTTTTCTATTTTTTGAAGATATTGCATGGCATAGAATTTATAAACAATCTATAACTACAAGATTATTTGAAGCTTTTTATAATTATTATATGATTATACTTAATCCTAAAACCACGAGATCACAGTGGATTGAAAACTTAAAAGAATTAGAAAAAATATCTATAACTAGTTTATATTCAAAAGACAATAATGCTTCAATATACCTTTATCTTTCGTATATTGCACAATGCAAAGTAGATGGAGAAGTTACTGGTAAGGCCTTGGGCTTTTTGAGCAAGGCCTGCAATATTTTGCAAAAAAACACAAGTCTTATGTATGATACAAGTATGCGAGAGAAGTTCATGAAACAAAATCTATGGAATGCAAAACTATTTGAAGTTGCTATAGAAAACAAGTTGATATGATGTTACCCATCTTGATTATAAGATAATGTATTTGTTCAGCTTATCTACCTATATTTTTTAATCCTTTTTGTTATCTCTTGTTTAGAGTTTTTGACTATACTTGATAGTTAGGTCAAAAAATGTTACCCTTGACGCGAATATATCATAATTTAAGGGTGCTTATATGGACTATTTTGTAATTTATAAGGAAAAGAAAAATATATTAAAAGTTCGTAAAGAAATGGTTAAGTATGCCTTAGAACATGGTATGAAGCCTGTTGCACGTGAGTTTAAAACAACAGTCAAGACGGTTAAGAAATGGCTCAAGCGGTTTAGAGAAGATTCTGAAAATGGGCTTCTAAATAAGAATCAGAATTCAAAAAATAAGATTGGGAGGTGAGGTAGATTCTTAAAAAGATTGGGAGGAGCTTTTTACGCAGTTATAATCTGCCTAGTTTTATATGACAATCACTGCTAGAAGTAGATTAAGGTTATCGTTTTTATTTTTTTCTACCCTTATTTTTTCATTTGCAATTTTTTCCTATGTGGTTTCTCAAGTTATATCTTCTTATTCACAACTTCCAGAAAATCTATCAAAACTTGTAAGGTTATCATCATCTTTTTTTTCTTATAAACCATTGGCTGTTTCAACTGGAGTGTTGTTATTTTCGCTTGTTTCTTTTATTTTTATAGTATATGTGCATTTTGCTTTTAGGAAGATTCAGTCTACTGAAATGTTCTTTTTTGAAGTATTTTTATTTTCTATCAGTTTTGAAGCATTAAGACTTTTAGTTCCTCTTTATTCATTTTCTTCCTTTATTTTGATAGAACTATCTGCAATTTCAAGATTTTTGTATTTTTTTAGATTTTTAGGTATTTTTTCGTTGCTTTCAATGGCTTTATTTTCTGTTAAAGTGATTACACGACAAATATTTTCTATCACATTTTTAATATTTTTTCTTTCTCTAATTTTAAGTATGTCTTCTCCTATGGATGGCACATACATAAATCCATTGTTTATGACTGGTAAATTGTACTTAAGAAGATACTTAATTTTATTTTTTTCATGTTCTGTTTTTTTAATTCTCAGCATGATTCTCTCTTATTTTTATAACAGAGTAAGAGAACGCTTGTATATAATAGTTAGCATGATATTTTTGCTTACAGGTTATTTTGTCTTGTTGTATGCACAAAGTTTTTTTTGTGTATTAGTTAGTGGCTCTATGTTTACTTATGGCGTTTTTAATACAGTTAAAAATATCCACAGTATTTATTTATGGCAATAAAAATGCAACCGAATTTCAAAAGATGTGTCTATTACATATGAGCAGAATGCTAATATGAGCATTTTGGATATTTGTTGATGAGGAAGATATGAATTGTAAAAAATTATATATTTTAAGTTTGTTTTTGGTTTTTTCGTCAAGTGTTTTTGCCTTTGATAATGGTTTTAGCCTTGGTATTAAAGCTTATCCTAGTGCAACCCTTACAATGCCACATATTAGTAAAGAAGATATGGCATATTTAGGTGGAAATGGGATGAAAGGAATGCTGGGGTATATAACAACAGGTTCAGCAGAGCTTACATATTTATTTGATTCTGTTAGGTATTTTGGATATCAAGATGCTTCTATATTTTCAGGCTTAGGACTCGCAGGATATTTTGGTGTGGGGCAGGGCTTTTCTGGACAAATATCAGGACAGTACAATGAGACGGTTGGGGACATTAATGTTTATTGTCGTGTTTATATGAAAGTTACTTTGAATATGGGAGCAACATTAAAAACTTTCTTATTCAATAACAGAATGTCAGTGAACTTTGGTTTAGGCTTAAACATGCTTCTTGATCCACATCCAACATATGAACTCACCACAAACTTGTCAACGGAACAGGTAGATGAACTAATTAAGTCGCCTGCACATCTAGATTTTTCTAATGAAACTGGAACTCTTTTGATAACAGATGAGATGATGAAAAAGATGAATCCTGTAGGATATGTTTTTAATTTTGGATTAGAATATTATCAACCTGTTACATCCCATATGAAACTAACCTTAGGCGGTTTTTTGTCCTACACTGTATATAAACCTGGGTACGTTAGTTTGCCACAAAAGCTTGCAGAAGCAGCAAAGAAGGGGGCTCTGGCTGAAACACCTTCTAGAGTTTTGGATCTTAGTAAGCCTATAAAGTCATTTTATATGAATGCTCTTAATTTTGGTCTTTCTGTTGGTTTAGTGTTTGATGTTTAGAATTTTTTCAAACAATTTGTTTTAAAACGACTTCTTCAATTTAAGGAGGTATGACATGCGTTTTATTAAATTTTTGATAATTACATATTTACTAACAATTATTTCGTGTTCTCCATCTCTTGGAGCTTCTTGGTATGCAAAGTCAGGAGGAAAAAGTGATGGCCTTTCAATGTATGTTACAAGTATAAAAGTCTTGGATAAGGATGTTAATGTAAACGATCCTGATTATAGAGCTACAGAGGGAGACTCGGCTCTTAATTTTGCAAGAGCAAAAAGATTTTCTATAATTGTTCCATATAATGTTAAGACAGTAGATATAGATTCTTTTAAGGTTGAAGCCTATGAGGATTATAAGAAACAGAAGCCTTTGGCATTTAGCTTAGAAATAGAAGGTGATAGCGTTCCTCTTGTTGCAGGAGAAACTGTTTCTGTTGTATTGAGGGTTAAAGATAATGCAGGAAAGTGCAAGACAGAAGAGAAATTTATTTCTGTTACTAGGGAATTACCTGAGGTAGTTGAGTTAAAACTCTCAAAATTATATGTACACGATGTTGAGGTGAAAGTTGAAGATGTAGAAAAACTCAAATGTGAGATTCCATACTCAAAGGGAGATGTGGTAACAGCTGGAGACATTAGAGCCACATTTAAGGTGGGAGAAGAAGAAAAACTTCTTCCTGTTATAGTTAAAGATGAACAGCCTAAGCTAATGGTTGGGCAAGAGGTTGAGATTGCTTTTTCTGTTGAAGAAAAAGCAAACCTTTACAAAAGCTTTTCTTCCAGTGTATTCTGCAAAAGACTTGAAAAAGCAAGTGATGAAGATGAAGCATTGGTGTTGGAATATCTAAGTGTTTTGGATATTGATGCTAGGAGTGGGTTAGTACGAGTTTCAAAAGATGTAACTCAAATTTCTGCAAATGATATTGTTGCTACATTTAAAGATTTTGGTACTCTTTCTGTAAGTCTTCAGGAAGATGTTGTTAAATTTGACAATGCAGGAAATGCAGAACTAATTATTAAAGTAGAAGGGAAAAAAGGACAGTATTCTGATTGGAGCAAAACAGTTCATGCTGTTAGGGAAATGCAAGATAATCCTGATGATAATGAGACTCCATCAGAACCAGAACCTGAAGAACCAAGTGAGCCAGAACCACCTGTATTAACCAATCCTATTGATGAGAATGGACAGAAAAAATTCAATGTTAAAATCAATGTAAAAAGAGAAGAAATTGATCCTTTTGATTACTACAAGGAGGATACATTTTTCTCAGCAAGTCGTTTTGATGGTTGGATTTTGAACATGACAAGCATGACAAATGATAATGTTGCTTCTTATGCTTTCAAAGAAGGTCAATGGTCTGGCACTCCTCTTTCTTGTAGTGGAGATGATATTGGAAGAGGTCAGATGAATCATGCATGGGACTTAAAATATTATAAATATAAAAATCAAGAAGAAAGATGGCAGGAAAGAGGTGGGTACACTTCTAATATAGATGAGAAAGAAACAAAGAGGCGAGAAAGGTTTATTTTCTTTAGATTTACTGGCTCCGCTTCTGCGGGAACACACCTTGATAACTCAATGTTCTGCGTGGATACTCATACTAAATTTTTATTCTATTATAGTGATCCTGCTAGTATAAGTACTTTTGGTGTACCTTCTGATTGGAGAGATTATGATGAACCTGATAAAGGAAAACATTTGCATTCTGATAAACCATTTTATTTAACTGACCCAGTTGGCTATGTTAAAGAAGATGGGGAGTGTGTTATTTATGGTTGGTGTCAACAACATATAAGGGCTAATAATTACAGGGCAACAGTAGATCAAAGCTATAGAAGGCAAGCTACTAGGTCTTCTGGTGGAAAAGGTTATTCACCATACCGTGATGTCAAAATAAAGACAACCAAAGAAAGAATTGTGGAAGAAAACCCATTATACACTGCAGAGAAACCTGTTATAACAAAACAGTCTGGAGCTTTATATTTAACTATTGATGATGCTATTGAGGCTAAGTTGAGTGTTAAAGTTAAGCCAGCTCCAAAAGATGAAGAGCTATCATTTCAATGGTATAAAAATGCTACTGCCTCTAAGGAGGGCGGTGAGATAATTGATGGTGCCATAACGACTGAATACACAATGGAGAAAAAAATTATTGATGTGTATTGCTATTGTGTTGTAACAAACAAAAATACAAAGAATGGTAAGAGTGCCACAACTGTTTCAGAGCCTGTTAAGGTGCGAATTGCAAAGAGCAGTGAAGATTTAAAAATTGATGCAGAAACTCCTATTATTAAAAAACATCCATTGTCTTCGAAGCATTCCTTTGTGGAAGGTAAAAGTGTGAAAGTTTCGTTGAGTGTTGAAGTTGCTAACCTAAAGGATAAAGGGACTTTGTCATATCAATGGTTTGAAAGTGCAAATGGGGGCACAGAAAATGGAACAGAAATAGAAGGAGCAACAGATAAAGCATATAAAACAGAGCTTTCTACTTCTGGCACTAAATATTATTACTGTGTTGTAACAAATAAAAATGACAAGGCAACAGGATTGAAAATTGTTTCTGTTGCTAGTGCTATAGCAAAAATTGAAATAGAGCAGTTATTTGAACTTACCGTTAGTTGTATTGGTGAAGGCTCTCTTACGGTGTTTGGTGGCGAAGATGGCACAAAAACTGTAAAAGATGGGTCTGAAGGTAAGATTAGAGTTAAAGTAGGCACTGATTTAGTCTTTATCGCAAAGCCTAATAAAGGGTGGGAAATTGAAAAATGGGAAGGCAAAGCTACTGTTTCTGATACGGATACAAAAACTGCATATATGAAAGTTAATAGTGGCGAAGATGTAAGCGAGTCTGTCATCGTAAACTTTAAAAAGATAAAAAGACAAGGAAAACTTGGAATTACTCAGGTGATGATACAGAATTTATCACTAGGAGGATATGGATTTAATACGTGGACATCTGTTACTGCAGGTGTTCTTGATTATTCATATTTTGATTTTGATTTTAGTATTTCCTTTAAAGATGATAACAATGTTGATTTTAAGTCACTTTTTAACTGGGTTAGTAAACAAGATGACCCTAAAAAGTCTGTTTATCTATACAAGGATGGAATTAGTGGAAAGGAATCTAAGCTATATTCTAGTTCTACACTTGCAAAAACAGAGGAGATATCGTTTCAAAATCAAAATCCTACGTTGAAATTGAGTTTGTGGCTTCTTAAATCAGATAACGGTCGTGCTTCAGCTAAAAAGATCAATAAGCAAATTATTTCTGATAAGGGAGATTTAGATGCCCCTAAAGGAGATATTGAATTTGAATATGATGAATTAAAAGATTGTTGGCGTGTTAAAAATATAGATTTTAATATAGAAAACGTTACATTAACGTATAACAAGAAATTCAGTTTGTATAGAGGACAAGAACTTCCATTTGCCGTTACTTATGACGTTGATAATGCTGGTAATTATGCTGTAGGCAGTGTGAAAGTTGTCTACACATTGCTTTGGGAATAGTTTTAGATTGGGAGATGCTTTTTTAAGCATCTCCATCCTAAATATATGAAAAGAACAGTTGTTGTTTTTTTATTATCTTTATGTGTTTTATGCTTAGAACCTTTGTTGCATGGGAGCGAAGGTTCTAGCTCCAAGTTATTCATCCATATATTAAAAATATTGCCTACAAGGACTGGTTCAGCACCTGTGTTTGAAATCAGTTTTGATTCAAACTACTCTCAGATCCCATGTCCTGTCCAGACTATCAAATTAAGTGATGGCTCTGAATTGAAATGGGGACGTGAAGGAAAGACATATAAATACACAGAAGACATGGTGATAGGTAGTCACGTAGCTTTTGGCAATTATAATCATATCTACGATGTTACGTACTATAAATGTGAAAAAGTCCATCCTTGTGAGATTCCTCTTTATGACGACAAGATTGAAGCAAAAAAAATAGAGAGATTTGTCTTTTTTCGTTTCACTGCTACTGCAGCTAAAGGATCTAGGTTCTTTCAAACAGCACTAGATAACTTTATGGTGGCTTTAGATCTCAAAACCAATCTTCTTTTTACTTATGGAGCTCCTAGTGACTATGAATCAATAATAGGGGGCAATTTCATTCCGCTTAAATGGCTACCTTACGAAACACATCCAAATACTGCTTTTTCTAAACTAAAATTCTACCAATATGATCCAATAGGCTTTGTTAAAGATAGCTGGGATGTTGAGATTGCAGGTGTTAAGACAAATGTTGTTTTATATGAATGGTGGAATGAATCTGTTAGGGCAGGCTCATCTTACAAAACTGTAAAACAAAAACGTTTTATGCCTCGTCTTTCAAAAGATGTCGCCTTGAATACTAATATACGAGAACCTTCTACACCAATTGCCTCACCTTATAGGAATGGAATTAATTTTTAAAATTAGTATAATGGCAAACCATGAATATACATGATTTTTATTTTGATTTGCCATCTTCTTTAATTGCTCAAACTCCTTCTAAAGTGAGAGGAGAAGATAAGCTTTTAGTACTTGATAAGAAGTCAGGAGCTTTTAAGGATGAAATGTTTTCTTCTTTACCTGAGCTTTTACCTAAAAACGCTGTTTTGGTGTTTAATAACTCTAAAGTTCGGCATGCTAGACTTTTTGGAAAAGAAAACTGCAATCAAAATGCTTCTCCAATTGAGTTTTTGTTAATTAAAAGCCTAGATGGTGGTATGACATGGGAAATGCTAAGCCCTAAGATGAAAAAATTAAAAATAGGGAGTGTTTTTAGTTTTAGTGAAATTATTAATGCAAAAATTATTGCTGGAGATAAAAATAATAAACTACTTCAGTTTGAAAAATCTATTGATGATGTCACTCTTGAAAAAATAGGGCACGTTCCACTTCCTCCTTATATAAAAAGAGAAGATAATATGGAAGATGCTACTCGCTATCAAAATGTTTATGCAAGTGTAATGGGTTCAATAGCATGCCCTACAGCAGGCTTGCATTTCACTGAAGATATAATTGAAAAAATAAAGCTTAAAGGGATAGATGTTTGTTATATAACACTTCATGTAGGGCTTGGAACTTTTTTGCCTGTGAGAGAGGAAAAGATTGAAGAGCATAAAATGCACCGAGAAGATTTTTTTATTAGCGAAGAAGTGTCTCAATTGATCAATGAAGCAAAAAAACAAGGTAGACCTATAATTGCTTGTGGAACCACTAGTGCTAGAACATTGGAAGCTGCTTGGAATAAAAAAGAATGTAGACTTGAAAGTGGCAATAAATCGACAGACATTTTTATCTACCCACCATACGAATTTTCTGTAGTTGATGCTTTAATCACTAACTTTCACACACCTGAATCCACTCTATTAATGCTTGTTTCAGCCTTATGTAGTAGAGAGAAGATTTTGTGTGCTTATCAACACGCAATAGAAAAATCTTATCGATTTTTTTCTTATGGAGATGCAATGCTAATCATCTAGGTGTTGCTTTTAATATATAGTAACTTTTATTTATAGATAACCACTTTTATTACTAGGAGTTTAATTTATGAAAAATAAAATAATATGGTTAGTTGCTTTGTCAATTCTTTTATTTTTTTCTTGTAAAGATCAAAATAGAGGAATACAGGATAGTACAAGTGCAAACTTAAAATTATTGAGAATCTATTATGCAGGTGAGATTGTCTTAAATAAGGCTCAGCCTAGTGAAATGGAAAAAATTACCACTAAAGATATTATTTCTACTAAGCATGCTCTAAAAGTCAGTGCTGAAGCAGAGTCAGAAACAGCAAAAATATATTTTGATAACCATACAAAACCTTCCATCACAAACACAAAAACATATCAATCTATGCCTCTTGATGATAAAATTATAATTAAAGTTGAAGATGATGTTGGAACTTCTAAGAAGACAAAAGTGTATACAATCAATGTAACAGAAACTGGAACCGACAAAACAAGTGCAGAACTAAAACTTTTGAAAGTGTATTATGGGGAAGAAGTCGTTTTGCATAAAACTAGTGTTGAACCTAATGAGGAAATCAACACAAGAGGTGCTATTTCTGAGCAATACAAATTAAAAATTGAAACAGCTACGAGATCTAAAACTGCAAAAGTTTATTTTGATGAAGGTATAAGTCCTGAGCTTATAAAAACATATGATAAAACTCCTCCACATAGTAAAATTAAAATTAAGGTTGAAGATGGAGAGAATGCTAGTAAAGTTACAAAAGAGTATACACTTGAAATTAAAGAAGGTTCTGGAACTCTTAATGCAGAGTTAAAAATGCTCAAGATTTTTTTTGCAGGCTCTTTAGTTTTGGATAAAGAAACTATTGAAACTGAGGAGAATATTACCATATTTGAAAATATTGCTAGTGATAATGAATTAAAGGTTATGGTTAAAACAAAATCACTTACAGCAAAGGTATATTTTGACGGTAGTTCCGCGGAAGCTTCTACAAAGGAAAAGATTTATACATCAAGCCTGAGTGATCATAAAATCGTAATTAAAGTAGAAGATGAAGGGAATACGCCTGGTTCGGAACCTAAGCAAACAAAAACTTACACTATTAATGTGAAAGAAGATTTTTCTGGTGGGGCAGAAACACATGATACTATCAGATGTAACGTAATGAGCTTTGTTGGTGGTGTGAACGTTAATGAAGCTAATATTAAAGTTTTTAGAGCAGGTAAAAATATAAGCGTTGTAGAAGGAAAAACAGATAGTAATGGGGATGTTCTTTTTAAACTACCTAGAGATAGATATTATGATTTTGTTGTAAGCAAAGAAGGGTTTGCTTCATCTCGTGTTGAAAATGTATATATTGAAAAAGGAAATGGAGTGCAAATTTTGCCAATAGTGCAAAGAAAGCGAAGTGTTGGAAAGAAGACAATAGCTCCTCGTATAACTAAAATAGAACATTTTGTGCGTGCTACCAAGAATAGTACTGCAATGTTAGATTTAGAAGAGATTACAAATAATTATGAACTTAATAGTAATAAAGAGAATAGAAACTTTGCAGGTCTTTTAGTAAAAGTTGAATCTGATTCTGGAGAGATTATTCCAGAAAGAATTGGCACAGAATTAAATTATGGAATTGGAATGAATATTGGTGGAAAATTTAGTACGCAACAGTCTGAATCTCATTATTTTCCTATCTTTTTCCCTGACGCTGATGGCAAAACTATTATAAGAGATCCACTGACAGGTGCTGTTACACAGAAAATGGTTTTTGATTTATCAGAAGTTAATTTTCCAGCTGATAAAAATGGAATTATCTACATTATAGCTTATGATATGGCAGGAAATAGATGTGAAAGACATCTTAATGTTAAATTGACTCGTGATGATGAAATAGGAGAGACAGAAAGTGTGAAAGTGAGTGCCTTTAAGGTTTTGCTTGAACGTTTTTCTGGTGAGTTGAATACCTTTGGCTTAAATGAACATGATGGTCTTGGCACTTCATACAAGACAAAAATTAGTTTTGCCTTTGATACAGATAATGTTAAATTTTCTAGTTTGGATATTTATAGGCGTGAATATACAGGTCAAACTGATATAAATGCTGATTGGAATAGAGTGGATAGGAGAGTCTTTAGTAAACCTAAGGTAATTGAAAAAAAAGGAACATTTTTTAATGAAGCCGACAATAGTTTAACCCTAGAAGAAGGTAAAACTTACCAATATAAACTTAATGTTTATCTGAATATTAATAACAAGTTGCAAGCAGTGAATTCTCACATTGCAACTATTAAGGTTTTGCCAGCTTTTAATATTAAACTAACATACCCTTCTTCTAATGAAGAGTTGGAATTAAATGATATATTGCAAAATGGGATGAAGTTTAAGGTGAGCAACGAAGAATGTTGGAAAAAAGAAAATGCTGATTATTTTGTTTTTGGTGTTTTAATTCTTAGGGATGAACATTTAGGTGGTTCAGGAAAGGCTAGTGATGATAATAAACAATCAAATGGAGCTAGGTTTGCTTCTCATTTGAGATATAATTTTAATAAAACAGGTAATGAAGTTTTAGAAGTTATGGATTCTTCTAATAAATGGAATGCAATAACAGGAACTTTAGCTGACTATTTTGAGTATAATTCTGGTGAGATAACACTCAAAAAAAAGTTTTTTGATAATGGAGCACACAATTTAATTGAAGGAAAGAAATTGAGTGAAGTCTTAAAAAGCGGAGAAATGTATTATTGGGATGTGCAAGACTGGGGAAATAGTGCATTAATTGTTAGGGATGATTCACCTGCATATTTTATGAAAGAATGGAAATTGCATGATTCTAAAACAGGAGCAGAGATTCAAAACCAATTTTCTTTTGTGGTTTCTGCTAGCAATTTAATGAGAGGGAGCAATGCAGTTAATGGACGAGTTGCATTCACAATAAAATAATTTAATTAAGCACTGATTAATTGTTAACCATAAAGCTTAAATTTTATATAGATGATATTGATCAGTGCTAATAGCTAATCACTTTTCAAGTATTCTTTATAATAATGAATTCCTATACTTTATGCATGGAATTCATTATTATAAACGTCGTTAGATAAATACACTATGTTACAATATAATGAAAACGAGATGATTATGTTTATAGTAAATGCTATAAAAATCTTGAATATTCTTATCTTAAAAAGCACTTATACAAAATCTTTAGAAAATCTTCACTACATTAAGAAATGTTAATATAGTACATTAGCTAATGTTATGGTTGTACATTAGCTAATGTACTGCCCCCAA
>CAUUAF010000018.1:0-22289 GCA_963543085.1 uncultured Treponema sp.
AATGCAAGAATTAAAACCACTTATTATACAAGGAGATAGGACAATTCTTTTAGATATCCATACTCCAGAATCTAATGAAGCTCGTTATGCACTAATTCCTTTCACAGAATTAGAAAAATCACCTGAACATATACACACATACAAAATAAGTCATCTATCTTTATGGAATGCAGCAAGTGCAGGTTTTTCAGTTGCAAAAATTATAGGAGTGCTATCAAAATATTCACGCTATCCAATTCAAGATTCGGTGATTGCATGGATGACAGACACAATAACTCGTTATGGAAAAATAATCTTACAACCTTATGAAGATGAAAATCGCTTAGTTTTGAAAGTTGAAAGCCTACTTATCTTCAAAGAAATATCACACCTTAGTGCACTAAAAAAATATATAATAATGGAAGATGAAGAGGATAACTCTTTTATAATTGACATTCTAAATCGTGGAACAGTCAAACAAGTGTTGTTGCAACAAGGTTGGCCATGCAAAGATGAAGTACCTCTTAAAAATGGAGAAGCTTTTCCTATTTCCCTTAAAGAAGAAACTACCTCTGGAGCTAAATTTGAAATTAGAGACTACCAAAAAGACGCAGCTATGAGTTTTGTTGGAGAAAAGCAAGTTGGCACAGGGTTTGGTACAATTGCACTCCCTTGTGGAGCAGGCAAAACAATTGTAGGTCTTATTGTTATGTCTTTATTGAATGTTGAAACTGTTATTTTGACAACTAATATTTCTTCAGTTTACCAATGGAAGCGAGAAATCTTAGATAAAACAAACATAAAAGAAGAAGATATAGGAATCTATTCAAGTGCAGAAAAAGTGATTAAACCAATAACAATAGCAACATATCAGATTTTAACATGGAGAGAGAACACGGTTTCTGAGTTTGTTCATTTTAAGATATTCAAAGAAAGAAACTGGGGCCTAATAATTTATGACGAAGTTCACCTTTTGCCAGCTCCTATCTTTAGAGTTACAGCAGAATTACAAATTGTTAGAAGATTAGGGCTTACTGCCACATTAGTGAGAGAAGATGGACATGAAGGAGATATTTTTTCGCTTGTAGGTCCCAAACGGTTTGATGTTCCATGGAAAGATTTGGAGCAAAAAGGTTGGATCGCTAAGGCTTACTGTGTTGAAATAAATGTTGAGCTTGCAGCAAACAAAGAGATTGAATATGCAGTTTCCGATGTGAGACAAAAATATAGAATTGCAAGCGAAAATAGCAACAAGATTCAGCTTATAAAAAAACTAGTATCTCATCACAAAGATGATTCTATTTTAGTAATTGGGCAATATATTTCACAGTTAGAAGAAATTGCAAAAGAACTAAATGCTCCAATACTCACAGGAAAAAGTAGCACAAAGGTAAGAGAGAAAATGTATGATGAGTTTAGAAAAGGAGAGATTAAAGTTATTATCGTTTCAAAAATTGCAAACTTTGCGATAGACTTGCCTGATGCATCTGTTGCAATACAAATATCTGGTTCTTATGGAAGTCGCCAAGAAGAGGCTCAACGGCTAGGGCGAATATTGCGACCAAAAGAAAAGAATTCTTATTTTTATACCATCACAACAAAAGACACTGTAGAGCGTGAATTTGCAGAAAAAAGACAAAAGTTCTTAGCAGAACAAGGATACGACTACACAGTTTTAAACGAAAATAGTTTAGAAGAATATTTTACAGATAAAAAAAACTAGACAAAAGCTATAAATAGGTTTTAATATAATAGTATTGATATTTTGGAAAAACTTGAAAATATTTTTGAGTTTTGTATATAAATAGCTTTAAGGGACGTGTTTTTACAACACGATTATTATATTAGGAGGTTATGAGTATGCTTACATTTTTTATTTGTCTGGCAATACTGATTGTAGGTTATTTTCTTTATGGAAAATATGTCGAAAAAGTATTTGGAATCTCTACTGAGCCAACACCAGCAATCGCAAAACAAGATGGAGTTGATTTTGTTCCATTAAGTACCCCGAAAGTATTTTTAATTCAATTGTTAAATATTGCAGGATTAGGACCTATTTTTGGAGCAATATCAGGAGCACTGTGGGGAGCATCTGCATTCTTTTGGATTGCATTAGGAACGATCTTTGCTGGTGGTGTGCATGACTATCTTTCGGGAATGATTTCAGAAAGACATGACGGAGAAAGTATATCAGAACTTTCAGGAATATACTTAGGTCCTGTTATGAAATTTGTTATGCGTATTTTTGCCGTTGTCTTACTTCTTTTTGTTGGCACTGTATTTATGAAAGGCCCTGCAGACCTACTAGCAAAACTTACCCCGGAATATTTAAGTTCCGATTTTTGGTTAATAGTTATTTTGATTTATTACTTTCTTGCAACTATTCTTCCTGTAGATAAAATTATTGGTAGGTTTTATCCAATCTTTGGTATAGTTTTAATTGTCATGGCATTAGGTATTGGTGCTGGTATTTTGTTCCATGCTTTTAGAGGAGAAATGACAATTCCTGAGTTTTCTTGGAAGAATGTTCACCCAAGTGATATGCCTCGCTGGCCTTTGCTTTTTATAACGATAGCTTGCGGTGCAATCTCTGGGTTTCATGCAACGCAGTCTCCATTGATGGCTCGATGTATTCAATCTGAAAAGGATGGACATAAAGTATTTTATGGTGCCATGGTTGGAGAGGGTATTATAGCTCTTATCTGGGCTGCTGCTGGTATGGCTTTCTATTATAATAATGGTGGAATTGCAGGTTTGGCAAATGCCTTAAAAGAGTTTAACGGGCCATCAGGTGTCGTTTATGACATCTCATTTGGACTTTTAGGGGTTGTTGGGGGTGCACTAGCAATGCTTGGGGTTATAGCATGTCCAATCACTTCTGGAGATACTGCTTTTAGGAGTGCTAGATTGACACTCGCAGACTGGTTCAAATATGACCAAAAACCAATTTCTAAACGCCTTATCATTGCTATTCCGCTTTTGGCTGTTGGAGGACTCCTAACTCGTATTAATTACGACATTATATGGAGATATTTCGCATGGTCTAATCAAACTCTTGCGATGATAGCATTATGGGTTGGTGCTATGTATCTATTCCTAAACAAGAAAAATTATATTATAGCTTTAGTTCCAGCTACATTTATGAGTGCTGTTTCTATGACATACATTCTTATGGCACCCGAAGGGTTTAAGCTATCAACCAAGATTGCTTACCCAATAGGCATTGCTTTTGCAGTAGCTTGTCTTATAACATTCATAATTGTGATTATGCGTAAAAAAGCTAAGGGCTTAGATGTGCCTGTGCCACGTGGGATTCATTCTTAATTAAATGGGTTTGCTTGGGCTATTTTTGATTAAGCACTAATTAATTTATATCAATTGGACTTAAGTCTACCTTTTATAGTTTTTAGGGTAAACTTAAGTCCATCTTTATAACTCTTATAACGCAATGTCCCTCATATTTTCTTAAAATTTAAAACCACCTTTTATTGCATTTATATCCCCCTTAAAATTATTGTTATTTCTGATATAATCACATGTCTTATGACTCTATCTCAATTAGAAAACAGAATTGCTAATTGGCAAGAATTGAATTCTTTAATAAAAAACTTAAAAACCAATTCCTATCCTTACAAAATACTAGGGCTAAACAATGGAATTAAAGGCTTTTTTCTAAAAGAATACATAAAAAAAAATGACACAAATATCTTACTTGTAGTTCCTTCAGAAAAAGATATTGATTCAATAATTGCAGACATTAGCATATTAGACATAAATTACTATGTTTTGCCAGCTTGGGGGACAATGCCCTATACTCCAGTTTCCATAAATTCACAAATCTTTGCTAACAGAATTGATATGCTGTGCAAGCTAACAAGTGTTTCGATGAGTAAAAAAATAGACAAGCACACAATTTTTATCACAACACAAAAAGCTATGCTCACTCCAATTCCTCCTGTTTCATATATCAACACATTAAAATATAAAATTGTGAAAACTAAAAGTTATGATGTAACAGAGATTACGAAATTACTTACATCATGGGGCTATATAAGAGTGCCCAGAGTAAGTGTGAGAGGAGAGTTTTCACAAAAAGGGGAAGTGTTAGATATTTGCCCAATGGCAATGTCTCAAAATGAAAACCTTGCTTTTCGCATAGTGTTTGACTTTGATGTTGTTGAAAAAATAAGATCTTTTGACATGACAAGCCAAGCCACATCAAAAGAGTTTAATGAACTTGAATTGTGTGCAACAAAAGAAGTGATTTGGAGTGATGAAAGGATAGAAACCTTAGAAAAGAACCTAAACCAATATGATGAATTTACAGAATACTCTAAATTTTTATTAGAAGAACTAAAGGAAAAACGTTGTTTTGAAGGTGAAGAGATATTCTTTCCTTTGAGTTTTGAAAAACCAGATTCAATTCTTTCATATTTAATTGAAAGTGAAACATTCACAGTTTTTTATGTAGATTATGAAAGGCAAGTAAGTGCAAGCCCAATCTTCAAACGTGAATATCTTGCAGTATACAAAGGCATAAAACAAGAAAATAACAGCTTTGATTCTTACAACAAGCTAATAAAAGAATATCCACGACCTGATAGAATCCTTTTAAGTTTTGAAGAACTCATAACAACTTATAAAAAGACTATTCTTCTAAAATCACTAACAGACAAACTAACTTCAGTGGAAGAAAATTCAACAGAAGAAAGCAATTTAGAAAATGAAGATACTGATTATAAATCAACCGCTGAAATTAGTAATGAAGAAATAATGGAAGAAAAACCTGAAGCACCTGATGCGAATGCTTCTTACTTCAAACTTAACATAAGTCCAGAACGTAATTTTTTTGGTAATGTTGTATACTTTAAGGAAGAATTAGAAGCTTTGATAAAAGAAGGTTGGCATGTATATATATTTGCAGAAACACAAAACCAAGCCTTGCGTATAGGTGAAATATTAAAAGATTTTTCTGTTGGCATTATACCTTTCAATCTTTCTAGTGGTTTTAGCATTCCATCTCTTAAAATTATTGTAATTCATGAAAAAGAAATATTTGGTCGTCGTCGTCGTATCCCAAAGGCAACAAAGAATGTTAGAAGTGAAGTTATTGATAGCTTTGTAGAATTAAATCCTGGTGACTATGTAGTCCATGTGAATTATGGCATTGGCATTTTTAAAGGAATTGAACGAGTTAAGATATTAGACACTGAAAGAGATTATATCAACTTGCAATATGCGAACGATGAAAATACTTTTATCCCTATAGAGCAAGCTGACTTAGTGCAACGCTATATTGGAAACGAAGGCTCTGCTCCTAATTTGGATGTATTGGGTTCTAAGTCTTGGGAAAATAGAAAAAACAAAGTAAAAAAATCAGTTGAAGACATTGCAGAAAAACTAATTGAGCTATATTCAAAAAGAAAGATTGGAAAAGGCTTTGCTTTTCAAAAAGATGATGAATGGCAAATGGCTTTTGAAGCAGCTTTCCCTTACGAAGAGACACAAGACCAATTGACATGTGTTGAAGAAATTAAAAAAGACATGCAAAAACCATTACCTATGGATCGCTTAATTTGTGGAGACGTAGGCTTTGGCAAAACAGAAGTTGCCATGCGTGCAGCTTTTAAGGCTGTGATGGGAGGCAAGCAGGTCGTTTTTCTCGCTCCAACAACTATTTTGGCAGAACAACATTATGGAACTTTGCTTAAAAGATTTAATAACTTTCCTGTTAGAATTGCAAAAATGTCTCGCTTTGTTCCAAAGCAAGAACAAAAAAAAGTTCTTGAAGCACTTAAAGATGGAAATATTGATATTGTTGTTGGCACTCATAGGGTGATTCAAAAAGATGTTATCTTTAAGGATTTAGGACTTATTATTATTGACGAAGAGCAAAGATTTGGAGTGAAAGACAAGGAGCGTCTTAAAGGACTAAAAACAAATGTAGACTGTCTTTCTATGTCTGCAACTCCTATTCCTCGAACCTTACACATGTCATTACTCAAAATTAGAGACATGAGCATAATCACAACACCTCCACAGAACAGAAAACCTGTTGAAACAATTGTTGGCGAATACAATGAGGAAACTGTATGTCGCATTATAAGGCAAGAAACAGAAAGAGGCGGACAGGTTTTTTATTTGCATAATAAGATTGAAACATTAGATGATGTCCAATATAAGCTACAACAGTTATTACCTGAACTTTTAATTGAGACAGCTCATGGGCAAATGACTAGTAATCAAATAGAAGATATTTTTAAGCGTTTTTCGCTTGGAGGCTTTCAGGTTCTTATTTCCACAACTATTATAGAAAATGGAATTGACATTCCTAATGCAAACACAATAATCATTGACAGAGCTGATATGTATGGCGTTTCTCAATTATACCAATTGAGAGGACGAGTTGGGCGTTCAGATAAAAAAGCTTTTGCAGCACTTTTATATCCAGGACAAAAAGTACTATCTGAAGTTGCAATGAAAAGATTGCAAGCTATCTCTGATTTTACCGAGCTTGGAGCAGGCTTTAAAATTGCCATGAAAGATATGGAAATTAGAGGAGCTGGTAACTTACTTGGAAAAGAACAATCTGGCTATATTTACTCTGTTGGATTTGACCTTTACTTGCGCCTTTTAAGCGAAGCAATAGAAAGATTAAAGAATTCAAATTATGTTGCCCCTCTTGATGTGAGCATTGAGCTTGAATACTCTGGCTTTATTCCTGATTCTTATATTTCACTACCAGAAACTAAGATGGAAATATATAAGAAAATTGCAAGTGTTAAGACAAAAAAAGATCTTGATTCTGTTGTCTATGAAATTAACGATCGCTTTGGAACTCCCCCTGTTGAAGTTGAGAGCCTTTTATCTCTTTCTGAAATAAAAATAATATGTAATAAGCTATTCATAAAAAGCCTAAAGGAACGTGGTGCAAAAGTGCGACTTGAATTTAGCAGGGTATCTGAAATTTCAATCGATAAGTTGCTCTCTCTTATTAAAAGTTCACATGGAAGGGCAAAGCTGGACAGCAAAGAACCCAATGTTTTAATCCTCGAAACAGGCAACATTGGATTAAAAGAAAAATCTGAATTTATACATGAAAACCTAGAAAAACTATTGTAATAATTTCAATGCATAACTCCAGAGCAAACAGAACTACAATTCAGCATTGCAGCTTGTTTTATTTCTAACTTCTGAATAATGTCTATTTTACTATCCTCAGCCCATTAAACTTTTGGTTTTATAAACCAATTGGTATATAAGTCTTTTAAAAAGCCTTCCATAACGTATTCTCCACCTTGATTTGTGTAGTGTATGCCATCTGCTTTCATAAGACGAACAATAATGCCGTCTTCTTTTTGGATTGTGTCTGTGTATGGAACCCCATCACCTGGGGCTATGCTTGAAAGAGAGAGTCTCACTAAGTTTGGTAGATTATATTCTTCTGCTACTTCTTTTTGAATTCTTTCAATATATCTAAGATCATCGTTATATGTAGCTCTTCTTACCAATGGAAGCCCTAACCAATATACTTTTTTTGTGTTTAATAACAACACATTTAATACTTTTGTAATTCTTTCTTTATATTTTGCTTCCCAGTCTTTTGTCTCACGTCGCAACAAAGCAGAAGGAGTGTATATATCTTGATAGTCATTCATTCCCAAGAGAATTACACTTGCATGATAGTATCCTGCTTCTTTTTCCTTAAAAACATTTTCTAGTTTTTTTTCCCAGTTATAATAATCACCTCGAACAAAACCTGACGAATGTATTGCAATATCAGTGATTTCAATAGATTTATTTTCTGCAACTAGTTTTTTTAAACCATTCGCAATGCTATACATCTGGGAATCCCCAATCATTAAAAGATGAAAAGGATTGTTTTCATCATATATATACGGAGAGATGTCTTTTTGTATTTCTTCAACTACTTCGCTCTCCTCAATTTCTTCACTTTCTTCATCATCAAAATGAAATTCTTTTTCCTCTTCCTTTATCTTTTTTTCAAGAGGTTTTGCCCTTCCCTTAGGTTTTGGAGTTTCCTCTTTTGTCTCTTTAGTTGCTACTTCTTCTTGAGTTGGAGTGTAATAAAATTCTTCCCATCCAAGTTCTTTGTCTAATTTTGCAAAAGATAAGAGTTTCTTTCGTGTTTGGTCAAATAAACTCGTAACCCCCGTCTTTCTTGCTAAATTATCAATAGGTTTTAGAATAGATGTTAATATAGTTCTTACATAAACATTTTCAATATGAGAAGATTTTACATAAAGATCACTTGAAGTTACAAAAATAAACAACAAAGTAAAGATCAAAAAACTAAGAATAGTTTTATTAACAGAGTAAGCTCCCTTCTTCTTTTTTTTGTTTAGATTTTCTTTGTTTTTCATTTAATAATCCTAAAAAGCAAAATATATAAAAGGTGGTATGCTAGACATAGAAATCAAATATATAGCAATAATAAACGAAACAAATATCAAAGTTTTGAATATCAGTGGAACATAAGAATATATCTTAAATAATTTTTCTCTAAAATTATTTGTAGGTACTTGCATAAAAAGACCTAACCCAACAAGAGACAATATAAAAGGAGTTGTAATTTTAAAAGGAGAGTCAATATTTGACAGTGATAAAACAAAGCTAACAACATCTTTTAATGTTTCGCTTCTAAAAATAAGCCAGCTAATATTCACAAAAACAAAAACTAACAACACCCTGATAGGGAAAAAAATAACTTTAGAAAAAGATTTTTGCTCAGTCTTATCCAAATCATCCTCATAAAGCTCAATACGCTTTAACTTGTTTTTTTCATGTACTATTTTTTCAATAGAAAGAGCAAATCCTTGTAAGAGTCCCCAAAGCAAAAAGTTAAGTTTTAGGCCATGCCAAAGTCCTGCTATCATCATAGTGAAACATAAACCAAAGCTTGTTCTTAAAACTGAAAAACGAGAGCCACCCAATGGAAAATAAATGTAGTCTCTAAGCCATGTAGAAAAACTTATATGCCATCTTCTCCAAAACTCACTCACACTGGGAGAAAGATATGGTCTATTAAAATTTTTAGGGGTCTTAAACCCTAAAAGCAAAGCAATAGCTATTGCTAAGTCACTATAACCAGAAAAATCTGCATAGATAGATATGGTAAAGGACAAAAGTGCGAGTAAAAGTTCCATAGTGTTATAACTACTAGGGGAGGCAAACACTTTATCGCACACTAAAACTAACAAAAAAGAAGAAAGAATGAGCTTCTTAAAAAGTCCACTCATCAAAAGTAACATAGCTTTATCTAGTTCTATCGCTTTATACCTTAATTTATCGCAACTCAAAGCTTTTGGTAATTCTCTAAAAAAATATGATGCATTAACTATAGGACCTGAAAGCAATTGTGGAAAAAATGAAACATATAAAAGAGTATCTAAAAAGTTTTTCCTACCAACTCTCATCTTGCATAAATAGATGTCAAAATTATAGCTCATACACTTAAAAGTATAGTAGGATATCCCTACTGGTAAAAAGAAAGATGATGTTATATGAGGCAACAAAGTTTCTGCATCAAAAAAACGAGGCAATATATAGGTCAAGAAAATGAGAACATCATAAAGATACTTAAAAGAAAAAAGATATAAAATGTTTAAAATCGTGATAACCGAAATTACAACAACCCTCACATTGTGTTCTTTTTCTTTGCTCAATATCAAACCAAATAGATAATTAATTATAGTAACCGTGAAAAGTAAAAGACAAAATCGAACATTCCAACTTGCATAAAAAATATATGAAGCAAACAACAATAGAAGCTTCCTATGCCTTTCCAACTTGAAAACATACCAATATAAGAGAAAAACAATTGCAAAGAAAAAGAAAAACTGGAAAGTTGGAAAAAGCATACCTTGCCTATTTTAATGTTAAAGGTTTGTTTGCCATTTTCCTTTGAATTTCTGCAGCTCTTGTTGGTGGCATTAAAGAAAACCAATAAGAAACCAAAGAGGTTTTACCTTCTCTAGTTGCTATTTCTTCCGTCGCTCGCAATACATCAATAATATCTTGGTCATCCATTTCCAGTAAGTTTGCAACAGCGTTTTCTGGTCTCATACCGTTCATATAAGTAGCGATTTGATTAACATTTCTAGCCCTATCCTCTGTTTCTTCCATTATTTGCTGGAATGATTTTTCTTTTTCTTCTATAGAGGTTTTTCTATCATTAAGTTCTTCTGCTATTTTAAGATAATCTCTTTTTTCTATTTCTAATTCACTTTGAAACTTATCCAGTTCCTCTTTACGTGTTTCCAATGCTTTTATTCTTTTTGCATACCTATCATTTTCTAAGTCTGCAATTTCTTCAGCACTAGTCACCACCCCTTGTGGAGTTTTAAGCCCAAAAAGAGAATATACAGGAGAGAACATACCTCTAGTATGCACCAAACCTAAGTAGTCAAACCAAAGAAGCCCACCAAGCACTAAAACAACAATCAAAATTAAAAGAAGAAAAACTCGCATTACAGAGCCTTTAGACATATTCCCTCCAAACAATAAAATTAGTACGAATATAAATGTTTAAAATAATCCATATCTGTAGATAAAATCTTATCACTACTAGGTAGTGATTTTTTATAAATCTCCATACTCTTCCAAAAAGTATAAAAATCTATATCTTTTCTATAAGAAGAAGCATAAATTAAGGCTGCCTTTGCATCTGCCTCCCCTTTTATTCTTTCTGCTTCAGAATAAGCCTTTGAAAGAATACTTCTTTTTTCATTCTCGAGTTTTCCTAACCACTCAGCTTTTTTACCTTCGCCAGTTGACCTAAAAGTTTGAGCAATCTGATTCCTATCTTTAATCATTCTACTAAACACGGAATTTTGTAGTTCGTCAGAATACTTAATTTGCTTGAATATAACATCAATAATTTCAACACCAAACTCATCTAGCTGGCTATTAGCTTTTTGCAAAATCTCATTAGCTAAGTTTGCTCGCCCCTTTGCAATTTTTGAATATGTGATATTTTCAGGTGATAATTGATCAATCTTAATTTCATCAGTATTTATATCAAACTTTTCTCTATGCGAGCTTTCGTTTATGATGTTAGAGGAGCGAACAATGTCGTCCAAAGAATTTACCGTTACAATATCTCTCACAGAAGAGTCCACAATGTCTGAAAGACGTGAAAAAGCTGCCTGATAAGTAACAAGAGATTGATAAAACTTTTTTATGTCAGATATTCTCCATCTACTAGTTGTATCAACTTCAATAAATTGTTTTTCCTTTGTAAGGATCTTTTGAGGATCTCCATCAAGTCTTAATAACTTCGCTGTATACCTATTCACATTATGTAGTATAGGCATCTTGAAATGTAAACCTGCATTTGTTTCTGTGCCAACCACTTCTCCAAACTTTGTGATGATTGCAACTTCTCCTTCTTCCAATACATAAAAAACTTGGAAAAGAGAAAAAATCAGAAGTACAAGAACAACAACTGCAACAATAACATTTTGATGTTTAAATTTTTTCATATCATCTCTCATTAAAACTCTATTATTTTATATCCTTAAATGGCAAAAAGTTCTTTAAATTCTTATCAACTATAGTAAGCTTTTCACTATCTTCAAAGATGTCGCTCAAAGTTTCCAAATATAAACGCCTTCTTGTTATAACAGGAGACTTTATATATTCATCATAAACAAGATTAAAACGAGCAACATCTCCTTCTGCCATATTAATTCTTTCTGTCGCATAACCTTGTGCTTGTTGCAATAATTGGTCAGCCTCTCCTTTAGTCTTTGGAATTTCACGATTGTATGCTTCTTTTCCTTCGTTTATTAGCCTATTCATATCTTGAATCGCAATGTTTACGTCTTCAAAAGCTTCTTGAACTTCATTTGGAGGTGTAACATTTTGTAATTGCACAGAGGAAACAGATATTCCTAAGCCCAACTGTTCATATTTTTCGTTCATTATAGTCTTTGCAAAAGCCTGAATATTATTTCTTTCTTCTCCCATTATGTCCAAAATTGCCCTATCTCCAACCAAACTATTAATAGTAGCTCTTGAAACATCCCTAATTGTGTTTGATCTCTCACTTTCATGAACATTAAAAAGCCATGCTTTAGGGTCAACAATTCTATATTGAACAACCCATTCCACATTCAAAATATTTAAGTCGCCAGTAAGCATAGAAGATTCTAGCAATAAATTATTTTGCCATGTACTTTTCTCTCCTAATTTAGATGTTCTAAATCCGAATTCTTCTTTTTGCACTATAGTAACAGGCACATGATAAACTCTGTCTATAAAAGGGACGACAACATGCAATCCTGGTTGTAAGATTGTATGATATTTTCCAAGACGCAACACAACACCATTATCAGTAGTTTTTATCATCTTAATACTGGAAAAACCAATTATTAAAATTAAAATAACTAAAGCCCCCCATTTTAAACTTTTTAAAATCTTCTTAACATCTATCACTAACAAACTCCTTTAGAATTTATTCCCTTTTAGTATCCAATGTTCTAAAAAATATCATTTTTTCAGCATCACGCTCTTTTTCTAATTCTACATCCCAATAAAATAAAATGCGAACTCCCACGATATTACTAACTACAGTTTCGGCATTTTTTCTATATATTGGAATCAAAATAATGCTAGATGACTCATTTAATTCCATTGTAAATATTATTCTACCGTCTATACCAACTATTTGAAGCCATGGAATAGATTTAAAGAAATGAGAAGTTGTAAGTTCTTCTATCTGCAAGTCTTGTTTAACATTTTCAGTATATATTAAAATTTTTGACGATTTTTTATCAGTCACTTCAAAGGCTAAAGACATTTCAACCATAAAGAAAAAAGAAACAGCAAATGAAGCATCATTCTTTAAGATATATTGAACTTCCATGCAATCATCTGTTAGCGTATATTTCTTTTTTAGCGACACAGGAATTTCAATATTATCAGAAGTCTTGAATATTCCATTCGTTCTAAGCTGAAGACTTTTTTTAATGTTATCATGCGAAATATATTGATAAAAATTATTAGCAAACACAGAATTTGTTGTGATTGAGCTATAGTCTTTTTCTTTAATTTTCTCTAGCTCTTCAGCTGTAACTAAATGATCAATAAAAAGACCTTGCTCTTCTACCATGTATGTGTAATTTTTATAGACATCAAGCACATCTAATTCAAAAATCTTGCCACCTAAGTGGTGAACATACATGTTTATATCTTCTCTTTGAAACAAAAATTCTTTAACACCATCCATATTAAAATCATAAGTTAGGATAGAAGTGCTAAATTTCTGTGGTCTTCTCGACTGTTTTTCCGCTAAAAGTAAGTTTCGATAACAATATTGAATTAACTTATGTTTGTGTTTTACATTTGTATTTTCTAGGTCAAATAGCGTAGCAGTTTGAGCTTTCCATAAATCTTGCAAAGCTGTATTTTTTCTTGCTCTTTCACCAGTTATTTGATTGCATAACGTGTATACATATTGCATTTTGCAGTATAAAAGGCGTAAAGAACTATCCATAAGAATATATTTTTTAACTGAACAATCCAATACTTTGCTATTTAAGACAACATTTGTTGAAATAATTCCTCTCTGATGAATCATTTCGCTTTTTATTACTTTACTAACATGCTTTAATTTTATAGGAGAATCTTCTATTAAGCTCAAGAATTCTTCAAACCAAGATTTTTCTGCTTTGCTTTTTTTATGAAAAGAAGAGTATAAAGCTTCTTTTGTGATAGGAATAACAATGCAAGAATTTTCACGCTCTGAAAGTTTCAAAATATTTTCATAATAATCCTGCGGACTGAAGTTCGTCATATTAGCAAGAGATGATTCTAATGGTATGGCAAAAATGGTTTTTCCATTATGCTCCAGACACGCCACTTTATACATATTAAGACCAGCATTTTTAAAAAAGCGTGAATCTAAAAGACAATATTCAACTCCACTTTTTTTTAATGGAACTATAATATCATCACTCCATGCTGAAAAAGGTATAAAGCAACCACGTGGTTTTTGACCAAACTTTTCACATATGGCTTCTGTCAAAAGTTCAACTTGCCCAAAAACATCATTCGCTTGCACGATAGGAAGAAAAGGTTCATAAAAAGCACCACCCAGTATTTCAACTTGCTCTCTTGAAACCATATTCCTAATAAAGTATAGAAAAGGCATGTTGTTTTCTTCTGCCCAATTTATAAAAGAACCCGAAGGAGATATAGTAATAGGAACATTTTGCAAGCTTTCATTTAGATATGAGAATATTCCCCCATAAACACTCGAAGGGTTTACTCTATTCAACTCATCAATATAGCTATAATCAACATGCAAAACAAAGCAAACATCAATGTTTTCTACACTCACAAAATATATAGTCTCCCTAACAATATCAACTTTTCAATAAAAGAGTTGAGTCTAACATTTTACAACACGAATAAAAAAATTATAAGCACTATAACAACTAAAAAATGGTTAAAAAGTATATACGTCTATAAAGTACAAAGCTGAAGTAATTATACCAAAACTAATAAGCAAAAGAGGTAAACTTCTCCATCTATTTTCTATATCAAAAACATCGATTCTTTTTCTAATAGCTTTTAGTGTTGCATGAAAAAAAATCATGGATAAAAAAGAAATAGCAACTATTAACAAAACTTCTATGTAGCTAGCACTTTCATATAAAGCAAAAATAACCGTCCCAAAAGTAAATACTTTTTCATGCTCTGCTATTTGTACGGAATAATTTATAAAACCTTGATACAAATATACAACGCCTTTTTCAAAAAAGAAAAGAATAGCAAGAAGAATTAAAGGGAAAATAAAAGTTATATGCAATGGTTTTAGGCAAAAATTAAACAAAAAATAAGATAGTGTTGAACTAAGAAAAACAAAAATAAGATTCTTTAAATAAAAATGAAGATGGCTTAGGCTATTTCCTGATAAAATTGCAAGACGTTCTAAGCCTATTCCATAAATAAACATAAAAGGTGAGATAAGACTATAAAAAAAAGCTATGTGTAGATAATTCATCTAATTCTTTCCTTAACATACATTTGTTCATCACTTGCATACCAAAAATAAAACGCTACTATACCTCCTAAAAGCATTAAAGAACCTGCCACAGAGCCTAAGAACCTAAAAGGAGCAGAAAAACCTAACAACTCAAAGATATTGAACGAAGCAATTCCATAAAATGAAGGAACAGAAACAGAACCAAAAGCTAAAAACTCTCTAACAAAAGAAAGTGCAAAAAATAGGAGTGAATAGCGAATCAGTAACGATGTAGATTTAGTTTTTTCATACTCATCAAAACAAAAATAAAGTATGTATGAAAAACATAAAAGATATAAATATGGAAACAAAGATATGAATATCGTTGGAAAAACTAAATCTATAATCTTTAAGTAGACTAAATATAAACTAAAGCTACAAAATAGTTCAAAAACTCTTGTGTTTTTTATTTGCAAAAAACGTGAAAAAAAATCAGCTAATAATGATGTGAGAAAAAACATCCAAAAGGATGCAATCATAATAATGGAATAAGCCATAAAACTACTTGTTATAATTATAGGGCAAAGTCCAAACAAAAAGATTATATTGATACGTTTCACTTAAAGCTTCCTCATATTTTCAGGCATTAAAGGAATACCCATAGCCTCACTTACAAAAGACAAAGTAAGCTGAGCTTCCTCTTTAAGTTTTTTATTTCCTTCCATTATGATGTCATCCAATAGGGACGCATCTTTTTCATATTTTAATCTTCTTTCTCTTATTGGTTCCAAAAAGGTGTTTATTGCAAAAGCTAGCTTATCCTTAACTTCAACATCCCCTACTTTTCCTTTTCTATATCTTTCCTTTAAGTCTTCCACTTCTTCTTTATTGGGATTAAAAGCGTCATGGTAGATAAATACAGGATTTCCTTCCACTTTTCCAGGCACATCACTAGAGGTTCTATTTGGATCTGTATACATCTTTCTCACCTTTTTCTTCACTTCATCACTAGAATCAGAAAGGAATATTGCGTTTCCAATGCTTTTTGACATCTTTGCAGCTCCATCTGTGCCAACCAGTGTACTAATTTCACTTGTTATTGTCTTAGGCAATGGAAAAACCTCTCCATATAAGTAGTTGAATCTCTTTGCAATTTCTCGAGTGAGTTCTATGTGGCTTTCGTTATCTTTTCCTACAGGAACGAATGTTGCACGTGACAATAATATATCTGCAGCCTGCAACACAGGATAGCCTAAAAGGCCTGCGGGCAACTCAGAAAGATTAGCATTTTTCGCCATATCTTTTATTGAAGGAATACGTTGCAAGCGTGGAACTGTAACAAGATTAGAGAAAATTAAATTCAATATAGCAACTTCCATTACACTTGACTGCACATATATATAGGATTTATTAGGGTCTATTCCACAACTAAGATAATCCAAAACCATAGCTTTTATATTTTCATTTAGAGCTTTTATATCTTTTTTTTCTTGCTTTGTGGTCAAAGTATGTAAATCTGCAATGATAAAAAAACATTCATATTCATTTTGCATTTCTAGTCTGTTTTTTATAGAACCAACATAATGACCTAAATGCAAATGTCCTGTTGGACGATCCCCTGTTAAAACTCGCTTTATAATTTTACTCATAGGCTGGATATACTATAGCTTTAATTCTCTTTTTTCAAGATTGAAGAGTTACAGATTGTTTTTTATCTTACATTCTAAATATAGAAGATTTAAGTCCAAAATAGACTGAATATATTGATTTTATCCTAAAAAGGTTTAATATGAGCATATGATTTTGTTCAAAATATTCACAAATCCTTCTTCTAATAAGCCATCTGAATCACAAAACTATAAATACATTAACTAATATTATAACAGTACATTAGGATAGTGTTATGGTAGTACATTAGCTAATGTACTGCCCCCAAACCGATCGACTTAGGCATCGCAAATCGAGCGATTTCATACCCCTAAGTCGATCGGTTTGGGGTGTGCAAGTCGAACGTGTTGCGGTCGTAAATACGACCGCATTCCAATGAATTTCCTTACGTCGCAGGGGCAAAAGCCACTGACATGTTACGGTCGCAGGTGCGACCGCTCTCCAACAAATTTCCTATCATTGCCACTCCGAAAGGAGTGGACACGTTGCGGTCGTAAATACGACCGCATTCCAATGAATTTCCTTACGTCGCAGGGGCAAAAGCCACTGACATGTTGCATGTGCAAAACTATGCATGCTACAGTAGCGAAGAGAAAACTATATAGTTATACATATAAATCATAATGAATTCTTAATTTATGCTAGAGTCTTTTTTTGATTTTGTTTGAAATTGCTTCTAAACTCAAACTAACAATAAGAAGAAGATAGCTTATAGCACCAACGACTTTCATGTTAAATTCCATACTTCCAGCTATAAAGAGTTCATATCCTATACCCCCTGCCCCGGCTGCAGAGCCCAAAGCCACAACATTCATAAAGTTAATTTCAAAACGGAAAAAACTCCACGAAATAAGTTGCTTTAAAGAAGAGGGGAAAATAGCTTGAGTCAAAATAGAGGTCTTGCTTGCTCCGCAAGATACGAGAGAGTCAACCGCATTTGGTGATAAGCTATTAAAACTCATACTAAATGCATAAACTAAATACGCTATACTATGCAGACTCAACCCAATTATAGTAGCAACAGGACCAACTCCCAGACACACAGAAAAAAGCATGACCCAAATGATTGTAGGAATTGCTCGCACAAATGAAGAAAGACATGAAATTATGTTTCTAACAATATTATTAGAAACTATAAATTTTGTATTCAAAATTGCTAAAGATAGAGAAAATAAAACGCTTATAATGGTGGTTAAAAAAGCTAAGGCAATGCTCACAATGCAAGACTTTAACAATGAAAAAATCGGAATTGAAGAAAATTGAGAAAAAGCAAAAACTGCATAAATATTTTTGGCTAATGTTTTACTTTTTTCTATAACAGTTTTTTCATCTCCTTTCATACAATATAAAGAAAAAATTGAAATAGCAAACAAAAAAACTAATAAACAAAATGAAAACAATCTCTTAGAATTGATAGGTTTTTCTTTTACCTTTTTAAATAATATGAATTCTCTTATCTTTTCCGAGATGAAATCAAAAATTAAAACAGTTATGGTGAGAATTAAAATAATAAAACCTGCTGTGTCATAGCGAAAGCTTCTAAAAAACACAGTGAACAAAAATCCAAGCCCAGAACCTGTCAAAATGCCTACAAGGGCTGAGTCCCTTATATTTGTCGAAAGAGTATATAAAAGCCAAGCAATAAATTTGCCTCCAATATTCGGCAAAACACCATGTATGAGAGCAACTAGGTAAGATGCTCCTAAGCTACGCAATGCAAGAAAAGATTCAACCGAAGTAGAATCTATTAATTCCTTAAAAATACGAGTTAGGCTTCCTAGAGTTACAATAAACAAGACAGAAAAACCTGTAACATCATTTTGTCCAAAAGAAAAAAGAAACAGGATTACCCATGCAGGCAATGGAATATTCCTGAATATAGAAGCAAATGTAGTAATAATACAAGCAAGAAACCTGTTTTTATTAGGAAAGTTTGCAGAAAACATAGCAAAAATTAAGGCTAAAAAACTTGCAAATGTAGTGCTAGAAATTGCCATAAGCATTGTCTTAAAATAGGATGTTGCTATTTCTTTACTATATTTAAGGCTATTCAACGAGGGAAAAAAATATTTGAATAAAGTAGTGATAGCTTTTGGAATACTTACTATTCCAACAAAAAGCCCATTAACATTAGCAATTTTAGATGAAAATATATACAAGAACAATATAACACTGAGTATAAAAAAGATTTTTATTCTTTTAAGTAAAAAATATTTTTCACTTTGTAAAAAAACAAAAGAAGATGGCTTTTTTTTGAATGAATTTTTGTTTTTTTGATTGATTTCAAAATAAAACTTCATATTTCAACTTGTAAACTAAACACTAAGCAAGAACTAATCATTTTCAAATATTTTCTTAATTTCAACATCAGTCAAAAAATTGGGAGCATTATCAAAGACAATCTGACCTTTTTTTAAGGCAATAATTCTGTCACCGAACTTCTTTGCAATATCAATTTGATGAAGATTGACAATACAAGTTATCCCTCTTTTTTTGCAATTTTCTTTAAGCAATTGTAGAACAATATCAGTGGAATTAACATCAAGTGAAGATGTAGGCTCATCAGCTAAAATAACTAAGGGATTTTGCATTAAAGCTCTTGCGATACCAACACGTTGTTTTTGACCACCACTCAAATCTACACAACATCTATATTGCATACCCAAAAGACCTAAAGATTCAATCAACAAAAGAGCTCTTTGTTTTTCTTCCGTCTTGTAAACACCAAAAATACTTCTAAAAAAGCCTATTTTCCCAAGAATGCCATGCAAGACATTTTCTATAACAGATAGGCTTTCAACTAAATTATAGTTTTGAAAAATGAAAGCAATGTTTTTGCGAACTTCTCTTAAATCTTTCGATTTTAGCTTTTCTATACAAACTCCATCTATCTGCACTCGACCACTATGTGACTCTAGGTTGTTAATACAACGTAATAATGTTGATTTTCCTGCTCCTGATTGCCCTATCACAATGATAAATTCACCTCTATCGATGGAGAATGAAACATTGTCTAGGGCAACAAAACCATTATCATATTTTTTTGTTAGATTAGTAATTTCTAGCATTATTCGATATTTCTAAGCTTATCATACCAAACATCATCAACTTCAATGAGGCGAGTCTTATCTGTCCATTTTGGAAAGATTCCATTTACATTTTGACCAGTCATCTTAAAAATACCAGGATTATTTGCTGTTTCATCAGAAGTTAATGCAAGTTTGATTTTTTGAGCTTCATCATTAGAAACAGTATCACGATTAATTACAAGTGGAGCATTCAATACAGGCAAAGCTTTTAATATGCTAATTCTTTCCCCCACATAGTCTGAAAAAGGTTTATCATCGCATTTTTGCACTTCATACACAGCTCCTTCTGAATTTTCTTTACCAGAAACCAGCTTATAAACTTTTATAGTTTGAGGAATTGCAAAACATGCTATATCTGCCTCGTTTTTATATAACATAACTTGAGAACCTTGATGAGAAGAGGCAAAAATAATTTTGCTAAAATATAAACCTTCTTTTATGAGTTCATCACTATCTTTAGCTTTCAATGCTGAAGCCAGAAATTTTGCAGGAAGAATAAAACCTGATGTGGAATTAACAGAGACAAAACTGACTCGTTTCCCTAATAATTTTTCATGATTAAAAACATCATCTGTGTCTTTAAACATATTTTCATTTTTTTCTAGGCATGCAACAAAAGCATAATAAAGAGAATC
This sequence comes from uncultured Treponema sp., assembly GCA_963543085.1. Lineage (GTDB taxonomy): Bacteria > Spirochaetota > Spirochaetia > Treponematales > Treponemataceae > Treponema_B. The sequence goes on from CAUUAF010000018.1 coordinate 20,364, forward strand.
TTCAAGTGTTCCTGAAGCTCCAGAATTGGTTACAACAGGAACCACTGACTTATTTTTGTTGTGAGCTTGAATATAACCTTCAGCCCCAACATAAGCCATGTCTGCTTTGCCACTGATTAAAGTTTCCAATGCTATGTTATAATCAGTAGTAGTAACAACTTCCACATCTCTTCCAAGAGCTTTTTGCAAGATATCCTTGAATGCTTCGCGAGCATCTTTCATCGACTCCCCTGATTCATTCGGATAAAAAACGATCTTGAATGCACCTTTTTCCTCTTCTTTGCACGAAAAAATTAAACACAATGATAAACAAAAAAGAGAAAAGAGAAGAATGGTTTTTAATAAGTTTTTCATACGCACCTCAAAAAAATAAAGAGGTTCGAGTATATAAAAAATAAAGTATTTTGAAAATAGTTAGAATTTTATCTAGCAGAACAAAAAACATTTGAATATAGCCTACATCACCACAAATTAATTCAAACATAAGCTATATAATAGAAAAAGTTGAGTATTCGATTTATTAAACCGAATACTCAAAAATTGAATTGTACTATAATTTGAACTTTCCTACTTCTTTGACTAAACCATCAATACTCTGCTTATTTTTATGAGTTATTTCAGAGACTTCTTCAACTGCATTAATAATCTGTGTTGCTCCAGATGCCATTTCATTCATACTATCAGTAATAACACGAGTAAGTTGGTCAAGATGTTGCATTTCTTTTGCAACATTCTCGCTACCATGCAACATTTCAGCAGAGCCAGAACTGACTTCATTTGTAACAACATTTATATCTTTAATTGCAATAAGCACTTCACGACTACCATTATCTTGTTCTCTCATTGCTTCTGTAAGACGATGACTTATTTCTTTTACTTGTTCTGCAAGACTAAAAATTGCATTAAATTTAGTTTCCACAATCTTAGAAGCTTCCGATAAACCTTCAATCTCACCCGAAAGAGACTTAAGTGTTGCTGTAATTGTTTTCCCTTGTGTGCTAGACTCTTCTGCAAGTTTCCTAATTTCATCAGCAACAACAGCAAATCCTTTTCCTGCTTCTCCTGCATGAGCTGCCTCAATCGCGGCATTCATTGCAAGAAGATTTGTTTGACTAGCTATGTGTTGAATAACACTTGATGCTTCCATCAATGAACCTGATTCTTCTGCTATTTTTGTTGTAACAGAGCTGGAACGCGTCAATGTATCTTTACCGTCACGAGTTGCTTCACTAAGCTCTTTAATTAACCCATCACTTCTTTCCAAAGTTCCTGTTATGCTTTTAATGTTCGCCACCATTTCTTCTATAGAAGAAGATGACATTGCAACACTAGCTGCTTGATTTTCTATGCTAGCATTTAATTGTTTTATTGTTCTGATAATCTCTTCTATTGTACTAGCTGTTTCATTAACACTTGTAGCCTGAGTCAACGTCTGTTTCTTCACACTTTCAATATTTGAACTAATTTCATGAATACTCGAAGCTGTCTGTGTAACATTACTAGAAAGCTCTGTACCAACTTCATCCATAAGTCTTGCATGTTTTGTGACATTTTGCACTGATGTATATATTTTCTCGATTGTTTCGTTGAAATAAAGACTCAAATCAGTAATCTCATCATTGCCATCAATAGGCAAGCGAACAGTTAAATCTCCATCACCTTTTGCTATTCCACGCAAAGCCTCTACTGTCTTTTGTATTGGTCTAACCAGTCTTCTAGCATTCAAATACACAATGATTAATGCAATAATCAAAATAATTCCACTAACACCATAAATTGCACTTTCCAATAATTTGACCGTTCCCATAAACTCATTAACAGGTGCTTGTATAACAACTATTCTTCCACTAGATTGAATTTTAGAAAAAGATGCAATAAAAGAACTCCCATTATACTCATAATAACCAACTTCACTTTTAGTAGATT
>CAUUAF010000019.1:0-21780 GCA_963543085.1 uncultured Treponema sp.
TTTTGTGCTTAACTGAAAGTTCTTCTCTTTATATACAGACTATAAAAACATTGATATAATACAAATGTGTGTGAAAAAATAGAAATTGATAAAGATTTAGTATCCCTTGCTAATATTTTTAAAAATGCAGGCTTTTCACTATATTTGGTTGGTGGGGCTTTGCGTGATAGATATTTGAATAGAGAAAACTATGACATTGATGTTGCAACAGACGCAACCCCTGAACAAGTTTCCCGTCTTTTCAAAAAAATAATTCCAACAGGCATAGAACATGGCACTGTTACTATTCGCTTTAGAGGCAAAAGTATTGAATGCACCACATTGAGGCGCGAAGAAGGGTATACTGATTCAAGACATCCCGACAAAGTAGTCTATGGTTCTTCAATTGCAGAAGATTTAAGTAGACGAGACTTTACTATGAATGCAATGGCTACATCCTTGCCTGATGGAACTCTTTTTGACCCATATAATGGAAGAGCAGACATAAAAGTGTCTCTAATCCGTGCTGTTGGTGATCCTCTAAAGAGATTTTCTGAAGATGGGCTTAGACCTCTTAGAGCTATAAGGTTTGCAGGACAATTAGGTTTTGAAATTGAAACTGAAACACTTAATGCCATTAATCTTTCATTAGAAAAAATAGCAAAAGTTTCTATTGAAAGAATTCAAGAAGAATTTAATAAAATTTTAAAAGCAAAATGTTTTGACAGTTCTTTGAGACTTTTAAGGACAACTAAGATTTTTTCTATATTTTTGTCTGAAGTCTATAAGATAAAAGAAGAAGATTTTGAAAATTTAATATCACAAATCTCTTATATTCCAAGAAAAAGACCCGATTTAAGATTAACAATCTTATTTTCCTACATCTATCGAGAAGAAAAATCCATTGAAAAAATAAAAAACATCTTAAAAAGGCTCAAATATTCAAATAGAATTGTTGAAAATGTTAGCCATTTAGCAAGTTTATATGATTTTGATGAGCATTCACTAAACAGCCAAACAAAAATTAGATATTTTATTAAAGACGTTGGAAAAGAATATATAAATGACATATTAATATTAAAAAATGCTCATATTGCAACCTCAAAGAATCCTTGTGTAGACAAATTAGAAGAAATAAAAAAAGAAATTGAAGTAATATTGAAAGAAAAACAACCACTAGGTTTAAATGACCTCGATGTTACAGGAACAGATTTGTTATTATCTGGTTTTGAACAAGGTCCAAGTTTAGGGATCATCTTAAAAAAGCTACTAGATGTAGTTTTAGAAGACCCTACTAAAAATAAAAAAGATGATTTAATTAAAATTGCTAAGATAATCTACAAAGATGTTTAAAAGATAGTTTTATTTTAAGAGCTAATTACCATATCATCTTGCATCTCATTAAAGTATTCTTCAAATATTGGAATGATTTCATCAATAGACTTTGAATTTAGAACTTTTGTTTTGAGATAATGAGCAAAACTAAAATTATCACAAAAGTAATTAAAAAAGCGTTTTGCGCGCAAAAGATAAAACTCTTCAGGTTGATTCTCCTTTAGAAGCTCAATAAACATTCTAACAACATTTAATGCATTTATTTCAATATTTTTCTTGCCACTCATGCTTAGGAAAATCCAAGGCTTTTTAACAGCTTCTCTACCTATCATCCAACCAGCAACCTTTGGACACCTTATCTGCAATCTTTTTATATCATCTAACCCTTTAACATCACCATTACCAAAAACCTGTATGGATAAATCATTTGCAAGCCTTTCAAGGTATTCATAATGAGGAGGCTTACTATATTTTTCTTTTTGAAAACGTGGGTGTAATGTTATTCTATCAACTCCACAATCTACTAAAAGCCTACAAAAATCATAAAGTTCAGAATATTTTTCTGATGGAAGTCTCATTTTCACACTTAGTATTTTGGGTAACTTGTCTTGGTAACAATCAATTGCATTACGGGCATTTTGAATAAGTTTTTCTACTTCATCTTTAGGTTTTTTCATCCAAGAAAAACCAGCACCCGTTGCAACTATGTGTGGGGCAGCACAGCCCATATTTAAATCAATACCACATCCACCTTCATTCAATAAAATAGGAATCGTTTTTTTAACTGTTTCGGCTTCGTTAGATGTAAGTTGCCAAACTAGGTTTTCTTCCTTATAGGTTTTTATGTACCACTTTTCAAAATGCCCTCCAGAAAGAAGAGACGGACTATGGATCATCTCAGAGTAAAAAATACCAGGAGATAAAAACTGCGCAACTAAACGCCTAAAACCTAGGTGAGTTATGTCAGCCATTGGGGCAAGAGATAAAATCATTATTTTGAAACACTTGCTTGTTTTGAAACAGAGTTAATCTTTTCGTTGATACTTTTTGCGTCTCCTAAATACGACTTAGAAGACACATTAAAATCAGAATCAAAGTTATAGACTAATGGAACTGCCGTAGGAATATTAATATCAACAATATCTTCATCAGAAATATGCTCAAAATACTTAACCAATGCACGGAGTGAATTCCCATGAGCCACAATCAATATTCTCTTATCAATTTTCATAAGAGGTTTAATCTCTTTTTCAAAATAAGGAACCACCCGATCGATAGTAATTTTTAAGCTTTCCGTCGATGGTAACAAAGAAGGCGGAATATCATGATAAGCCATTTGAAGAGATGGAAGACGTTCATCATTAGGAGCAAGAGCTGGAGGAGCAACATCAAAAGAACGTCTCCAAAGCTTAACTTGAGCCTCTCCATATTTCTTTGCTGTTTCAGTTTTATTCAACCCTTGTAAAGCTCCATAATGGCGTTCATTTAACTGCCAAGCCTTAAAAACTGGCAAATACTCTCTATCCATCTCTTCAAGAATTAAATTCAAAGTGTGTATAGCACGTTTTAGGTAAGAAGTGAAGCAAACATCAAAATCAAAACTATCATGTTTTAATAACCTACCCGCATCTTTTGCTTCTTCCCTACCCTTTTCAGAAAGGTCTACATCAGTCCAACCAGTGAATAAATTCTCTTTATTCCAGACACTCTCACCATGCCTAGCTAAAACCAATTGCATACACTCCCCTTTTACAAGAAATCCCTTCTGATCAATTCATTCAGAAACACAACCTTCTAATAACCAACTATCGAACTACTAAAAACAATCTATATTATATGACAAGCACAGAAGTGCCCTTTTTCAACTTCCCTATATTCAGGCTTAACTGTTGCACATTTATCAATACGCTTACTACAATTCATGTGGAAAGGACAACCCTTAGGCAAATGAATAGGAGAAGGTATTTCACCCGTAAAAGGTATTCTTCTAGTTCTTCTTTCAGGATCTGGTTCAGGAATAGCTGCAATCAAAGCCTGAGTATATGGATGTAATGGGTTTGAATATATAGCCTCAGATGATGCAAGTTCCATAATAGAACCCAAATACATAACAGCCACTCGGTCAGACATGTGACGAACAACATTAAGACCATGTGATATAAAAATCACAGTTAATTTCCTCTCCTCTTGCATATCAAGAAGAAGGTTTAAAACCTGAGATTGAACAGAAACATCCAAAGCACTAACAGGCTCATCACATACAATAATTTCAGGATCTAGAGCCAAAGCCCTAGCAATAGCCACACGTTGCCTCTGTCCACCTGAAAACTCATGTGGATATCTAAAATAAGCATCTTCTGGCAAACCAACATGCTTCAAAAGATGCATAGCCTTTTCACGTCTTTGGGCAATAGAAAGCTTAGTCTGTATAATCAAAGGCTCTTCAATTATATAACCCACATTTAATCTTGAATTCATGGAATCAGCTGGATCTTGAAATATCATCTGTACATTACGTCTAACATCACGCAAACTCCATTCATGCAAGCGAGTAATATCACGCCCCTTATATTTCACACTACCTGAAGTTGGCTTATAAAGACGCATGATTGCACGGCAAAGTGTACTTTTACCACAACCTGTCTCCCCTACAAGCCCAAGTGTCTCCCCCTTATATACAGAAAGAGAAACACCATTTAAAGCATGAACTACAACCTTGCTATATTTACCATGAGTAAACTCTTGGACTAAATCTTTAACTTCAAAAATAACTTCACCTGCACTCATAATCACTCCTCAACGTGTACTTACATCTCACCTAATTCTCTAGCTCTAAAACATCTTATCCTATGATTTGGCTCGATGTCTTCAAGAATAGGTGAATTAGATCTACAATAATCTGTAGCATAAGAACACCTATCTGCAAATCTACACGTAGCAGGATAGGCACGTGGTGTTGGAACACTTCCCTTTATATAAGGAAGACGTGTTTTAGGCTTTGAATCCAATTTTGGCATAGAAGCAATAAGTCCACGTGTATATGGATGCCTTGGATTTTTGAATATTGTAACAACATCAGCTGATTCAACAACTTGTCCTGCATACATAACTGCAACTCTATCACTAACCTCAGCCACAACCCCCATATCATGTGTTATATACATAACACTCATGTTGTTCTTTTCCTGCAAATTCTTGATAAGTGCAATAATTTGTGCTTGAACAGTTACGTCAAGAGCTGTTGTAGGCTCATCTGCAATAAGCAACTTAGGTTGTCCTGCAAGAGCCATAGCTATCATAACACGTTGTCTCATACCACCAGAAAGCTGAAACGGATAGTTATTTAACCTCATCTCAGGTGATGGCATCTCAACATCTTTCAAATATTTCAATACATAGTCATCAAGCTTTGCATCAGGGATATCCTTTCTATGCAACTTCAATACTTCTGCAATTTGATGTTTTATCAAATGCACAGGATTAAGTGCTGTCATAGGTTCCTGGAATATCATAGCAATAGAAGAACCACGTATACGATACATGTCGCCAATAGGCAAAGACATTATATCTTGTCCATCAAAGGTAATCTTTCCACTTGTTACTTTGCCTGCAGGATGAGGGAGCAATCTCATTATAGAGGATGCTGTAACACTTTTCCCACAACCTGACTCTCCAACCAAAGACAACGTCTCTCCTCGTCCAATATGTATAGATACTCTATCAAGTACTTCAACAGTACCAGCATCTGTAGAAAACGAAACAGACAAGTCTTCAATTTTAAGAAGGTCTTCCATATAAACTCCAAGTTACCAATTTTGCTTAATTACATTAATACGAGGGCTTTAAGAAATACTAAAGCCCTTCATTTTTATTTTAAATTATTATTAATCTTGAACATATCTTTTGCTAAGACGCCAAGTCTTAGGCTCAAATGTTTTTCCATTCCTCATAGCTTCTTCAACTTCTTGCTTTATATCCTCGTCAATCCAAAAATATCCCCACATTGGATCAAGAATATCTACACTATCAGAAAACCTCAAATTACCATGAGAAGGAAATCTAACCCATTTCCACATACCGGCTCTTGCAAAGTCAAGATAATAGTCTGGAATAATCAATGCCTCTTTATCCACCAATCTTTGAATAGCCTTGCAATTCTCTGACAATTCAGCTAAGTCAGCAGATGTTCTTTCAATCTCTATAAGTCTATCCATTTCTGGACTTGAATATCCATAAAAATTGTTAGAAGGAATTTGCTTAGCATTTACGCTAGAAAACGATTGCCAATATGTAGGATAGTAGTAAGTTGTCATACCACCAAACCATGCTTGATGTTTTCTATTAAGAACAGCATTAAACATACCTTGTTGCATCATTTTCAACTGCAAATCAACACCAGCTTTTTTAGCTTGTTCTTTCAAAACAGTCAAACGCTCTGTGTGATGTTGGGCTGAATACAAAAGCTCAAAAGAAGCTCTTTTACCATCCTTATTCACCCTAATACCATCACTTCCAACAGTATCATAACCTGCTTCTGCCAACATCTCACCCGCTTTTTTAGGATCAAACGCTGGCTTTGTTATTGAGTGATCATCAAAATCATATCCACCCCAAACATGTCCCATGCCTATATTCTCATACCTCTTATACTCTCCGTAAAGAGCATTGTCAATCATACCTTGCATATCAATAGCGTAGTATAAAGCCTGCCTAACACGAACATCATTTACGAATTCTGCTTGTACGTTAAACTGAATACCAGAAAAACCTTGCATAGGAACCATATTGAATACCCATCTATCTATATAGCCATTGGTTACCTTATCATTATCAGCAGAATCTTTCCACTCTTGTGGGATGTTTAAAGCATACTGATAAAGTTCTCCCTTATAAAAGTACTCTTTAGAAATGTCCAAGCCACCAGTTATGACCTTATATTCGATTTTGTCAAAGTTAGCCATTCCATTGCCCAACACCTTATGCCCCCACCAATCAGGTACTTTCTTAAAAACAATGAGTTCCCCAGTTATATTCTCATCTTCTGCCATAACATATGGGCCTGTGGTGGGCATGTATTTATAATTGTACTCCTTATACCATTCCTTTTGTATCCCATTTGGAAAAAAGTGTCTTGGCATTGGAGACATATTTAGTTGTAACAATAAAGTTGACTTAGGGTTAATCTTGTCTTCCATATCTGTAACTTTAATACAGTATGTATTAATTTTCTCTACTCTCTTCTTCTCCCAATAATCGCTCATAAAAAAATCTTCTGCATCTTCATCCATCATAGCTTCACGATAAAATACATAATCATCAGCTGTACAAGGTTGACCATCAGACCATTTCATGTCTTCTCTCAACTTAAAATATACGGACTTTCCATCATTGGAGAATGCCCAGTGAGATGCAGCAAAAGAATAAAACTCTCTTGTTTCGTCAGATATACCAACAAGTGGAGGATTAGGGGACATCAAATTCCTAGTTCCTACGTTTGATTCTGGACCGAAAGATCTAAATGTTGTTGGATACTCAAACAAACTTGACTTCCAAACGCCCCCCTTCTTACATAACGAAGAACCTAAATCAGGAAAACTAGCATAAAGCCAATCTACACTTTCACTAACACCTTCAACAATCAAACTAGAATCAACCTGAGTAGGAGAATCAAAACGTCGAGAACCAACATCCTCCAATTCTTCCATTGTCACTCTTTCATATTTATCTAGAGCAGACATAGAAGATGAATCTGCACCTCCACGACTTTGACCTTCTTCAGAACATCCAAAGAATAAGCCAAAAACTGCACACACAACCAAAAACTTACTAAAGTTTTTCACCAAAGAACCCCCTCTGTTTTTTACAATAAGTCTAAACCTCATCAAGCCCTAAAATTATTTCTCAAATCTATCTATACACAGTAAAACGACGTGGATCAAAAGCATCACGCAAACCTTCACCAATGAAGGTGATCATAACCAAGATACAAACCATCGCTACGGTGATGGATGACAATATCCAAGGTGCATTTTTAAATGTTGCAATACCAACGTTCAAAAGTTCTCCCCAGCTAGGTGTTGGAGGTCTTAATCCATAACCTAAAAAGTCTAGTGATGTAAGACTTGATATCCCCCCTGAAATAGCAAATGGCAATGAAGTCAAGATAATAACTATTATATTAGGAATGACATGCACAGAAACAATTCGCCATGTACTAGCCCCCATAGAACGTGCTGCCAAAATGTAATCTCTTTCCCTCTCCCTGTACGTCATAGCTCGTGCAGTCCAAGTCTTTCCTGTCCAACCAAAAAGGACGAATATTGCTAAGAAAATAGCAAAAGAAGGAGCAAAAATCGCAGATAGAATCATAACCATATACAAAAAAGGTATCTGTTCCCATATCTCTATAAAGCGCTGTAAAATGGTGTCAAACATACCTCCATAATATCCCATCAATACACCAATCACAATACCTATAAAGAAGGTGATAAACACATATAAAAGTGAAAAAAGAATAGCAATTCTGTACCCATACACAAGACGAGCAAGAACATCACGTCCAATCCTATCTGTACCCAATACATGCCCTGTTTTCAATGATGGTGGAAGCGGATGCATTATGTGTCCCTTATTGTTACTTGCATACCTAACCCATGTATACTTACCATTAGGTTGTCTAAAAGAATTATTCTGTGAACCTATTTTAAACCATGTATAATCGTCATGATTATTTGAACGCACTCTCGTACTTTTATCCCAAGCAAAACCAATATACTGCTTAGAACTATCTGGGGAATCTGAAAGCTTCGCATTAGATCCTCTAGCATCTGTAGAAGAATACTTCACCCACACATATCTTTCACTTTCACCTTGTCTAACAGCATCTGATTCGTTTGTATCAAACCAACGATAATTAAGACGGTCACCCAAAGGCTCTTCAAGTTCCTGATCTGTCGCAATTCCCAAACAAGGCGTACCAGAAAAGGTAAGAGCAAGTGGTGCTTCTGCACTATCAATCTCAAAAGCATCAAAAGGCACTAAAGGAAGCAACATCCACCCTCTTTTCTTCTCACGCAATTCCTTTTTGAATTCTCTATAATTAATCTCTGAATGGTCATTATCTGCAAAGTTAAAATCTTTATTGTAGTTCATTTTACCGTATACAGGAAAGTAAAGTGAACCATCTACCCACATAATTAAAGGGCGTTTATTTATCAATAACTCAGCAAAAAGAGCAATAACAAGAGTCGCAACCATGATAACAAAAGATACATAAGCTCTTTTTATTTGCTTAAAACGCATAATACGTTTTCTTGTGAGAGGGTCTATAGAGAATTTTTCAAGTATAAAACTCCAGATAACAGCAAAGTTAGACTTCTTAGAATCGTTTAAATTCTCCTGTTTTTGTGCTTTATTTTTTTTATTTACACTCATACCTTCATCTCCCTATCGACCAAGTTTAATTCTAGGATCCACAAGTGATAAGATAAAATCACTCAAGATATTTCCAACCAAAGTTACAGTAGCAGTCATAGCTAAAGTTCCAAGAACAACAGGATAATCTCGTTCTTCTATCGCTCTAAAACCCAACAACCCCATACCTTGAATATTGAATATTTTCTCGATAAGAAAAGCACCAGAAAAGAAAACACTAATAACATTCCCTAAACCTGCAGCAATAGGAATCATACTATTTCTAAAAGCATGTTTCCACATAGCATCTTTAAATGTACGTCCCTTTGCAACTGCGGTTTTAACATAATCAGAAGCCATATTCTCCATCAAGTTATTTTTCATAACAATAGTAAGACCTGCAAAACTTGCTAAAACATAAGCAATCATTGGCAGGAACATATGCTTCACATTATCCCATATCTTTTGGAAAAAGTTAAAATTCTCATAACCTCGAGAATACATATCTCCTGATGGAAACCAACCAAGTCTGAAAGAAAAGAATGAAAGAAGGATGATAGCTACAACAAAGCTAGGAAGGGCATACCCTATAAAAATCAATATAGAAGTGACATTATCATATGTCTGCCTATGTTTCAAAGCTTTACGCACTCCCATAGGAATACAAATTGAATACGTAAGAATTAAAGAAATGATACCAAAACGTAAAGAAATTGGAAAGCGTGAAACAATCATTCCTAGAACAGGATCGTTATACTTTGTAGAACGTCCAAAATCACCACGCACCAACTTACCCAACCAGATTAGATAACTCTTCCATACAGGTTGATCAAAACCATAGTAGGCATTTAGTTCAGCAATCTTTTCCTCGCTCAATGGTTGTGTGTTCTGAACTGAATTCTTACCACCCTGTGCAAGCATTCTATTCATTATAGCTTGCTCTACAGGACCACCTGGAACAAATCTTGTAATAACGAAAACCACCACAGTAATCCCAATAAATGTAGGAAAGATAAGTAATAAACGCCTAATAAAATAATTGCCCATGTCAAATCTCCATACTTTTTGATAGTAGAGACCGCTTCACATCTATTTTGATAAAAATAGAATTAAACGTATACCCGACCCCGAACACTATCATACAACACCAAAAAAGTCTAGTATTTGAATCATATCATGTTAAATCTTATCAAAACATTCCTCTAAACACGATATTAGAACATAAAAACCAAAACTAGACGAATACATAAACCTATTTTTCAAGTGAATCCAAATAAGCCTTACGCCCTAGTTTATACAAATTATTTCCATTAGAATCTATAATACAGGTAACAGGAAAATCTTCAACATAAAGACGACGCACAGCCTCAGCACCCAAATCTTCATAACAAACCAAGGTAGCTTCTTTAATCTTACTCTTAATTAGAGCTGCAGCCCCACCAATAGCAGCAAAATAACAAGCTCCTTTTTCTATAATTTTTTCTACTACTTTATCATCACGTTTACCTTTCCCAATCATTCCCATAAGCCCTTCATCAAGCATCTGAGGCGTATAAGCATCCATTCTATAACTAGTTGTAGGTCCTGCAGAACCTATTGGCTCACCAGGCTTTGCAGGGCTTGGTCCCACATAATAAATAACTGCTCCTTTTGCATCAAAAGGAAGTGGCTCACCTTTTTCTAAGAGTTCACAAAAACGCTTATGAGCTGCATCTCGACCTGTGTAGACATACCCACTTATATAAACAATGTCTCCTGCCTTAATATCTTTTAGCATTTCTCTAGTAAATGGCGTTGTAATCTTTATCATATCTCATCCCTCCTATAATGTAACTTCTTTGTGACGTGTTGCATGGCAATTTATATTCACACACACAGGAAGTCCTGCTATATGGGTTGGATAAGTTTCTATAAGGACACGCAAAGCTGTGGTTTTTCCTCCATACCCTTGTGGTCCTATGCCCAAAGCATTCACTTTTTCTAACATTTCTTTTTCTAAAGCTTCATAAAATGGATCTTTATTATAGGAAGCCATATCTCTCATCAAAGCTTTTTTTGCAAGAAGAGTAACTCTGTCAACAGTGCCACCTATTCCAACTCCCACAACAATTGGAGGACAAGGATTAGGACCTGCAAGTTCAACAGTTTCTAAGATGAATTTCTTAACCCCGTCAACTCCATCTGAAGGTTTTAGCATAGCAAGACGTGACATATTTTCAGAACCGAAACCCTTAGCAGTAAACATAATGTGAAGACTATCCCCTTTCACAATTGTGTAATTTATTATAGCTGGAGTATTATCTTTGGTGTTCACTCTATTATACACAGGGTCTTTCACAATAGACTTTCTTAAATAGCCTTCAGTATAGCCTTCTCTCACTCCTTGATTAATTGCGTCTTCTATAAAGCCACCTTCAATATGGACATCCTGACCAATATCAACGAAAAGAACCGCCATACCAGTGTCTTGACACATTGGCGATGAAGTAGTCTTTGCAATATCCGCATTCTCAATAATTTGAGAAAGCGTATCTTTTGCTAAACTCCAAGGTTCTGTATCTCTTGCCTTAAAAAGACAATTTTTAACATCTTCTGGAAGATTATAAGCAGCATCCATCGCCATCTTTTTTACTGCATTTTTGATATCTTCCGCCTTAACCACATGCATACTCTTCTTTTCCTCCTAATACACATCCCTAGTGTATAAATTACTTATTAAAGGCATTTCAATAAATACATTTTATTTATTCTGACAAAACAGAAACATCAAAGCTACCGTTGTGTGTCATAATATTAAGTTTTTCACACTTCCTTACATTTTTTGCACTTGTTACTACCTTTCCCTTTTGGTTAGAAACAATAGAAAAACCTCGTTTTAATATATCTCTAGGACTTACCCCTCTAAGACGTTCTTGCAACAATTCATGGTATCTTTTCACATCTAAAATACGTTCCTTAATATTGATAAGTAACGCTTCTTTTGCATCATCAAATCTCATTAAAAATGGCTGTTCAATGCGTCTAAACATAAGCTCTAAACGCTCTCCACTAAACGCAGAACATAAAAGCTTCAATCTTTCTATCCTACTATTAATTGAATTAATTAGTTCCTCAGACGCTTGGTTAACTTCTTCAATAACATCAGAAAGCAACGGAGTAACCAACTCAGCTGCTGCTGAAGGAGTTGGAGCTCTAACATCTGAAGCATAATCAGACAATGCCCAATCAATTTCATGACCAACACTAGAAATAACAGGAATACTAGAGCGAGCTATTTCTCTCACAACATCTTCATCAGAAAACGGAAGTAAATCCTCAATACTTCCACCGCCTCGTCCTATTATAATAACATCACCTAAATTGTGTAAATTGGCTATTTTAAGTTGTTTAATCAATGAAGACGCTGCCTCTTCTCCCTGAACTACTGCTGGCAATATGTTCAGTTGTAATTTTGGATTTCTTCTTGTGCACACATTAATGATATCTTGAACTGCAGCCCCTGTAGGACTTGTTATTATTGCTACTTTTTTAGGCAAGAATGGTAACTTTCTTTTTTTCTTAGGGTCAAATAAACCTTCGCCAGCCAGTTTTTGCTTTCTAAGCTCTAGCATTCTCAAGATATCACCTTCACCAGAAAGCTCCATCTTTTCAACAACAATTTGATACGTTCCACGCTTTTGATAAACAGTGACTTGCCCAGAAGCTTTAACAGTGAGTCCGTCTTTTAGTGCAAACTTCAAGCCCATCGCACGCATCTTAAACATAACTGCAGAAATTGCTGCATTTTCATCTTTAAGAGTAAAATACAAGTGCCCCGAACTCTGAGTCTTGTAGTTTGAAATCTCCCCTTCAAGCACTACATAACCCACATTCTTTTCGAGAATATCTTTTACTTTATCAGTTATCTCAGATATCGAATAAACTTTTTCCACTAAATAGAAACCCAAAACTTCACATAAGGAATCTACATAAAAGTAGACCCCCTAAAGCTTTATTTTTTAGTAAATTTAACTTGAAAATCCTTTAATATCTCTGCTGTAGAAGGACGAGCATCAATATCCACCAAGAGTCCTTTTTCCTTATAATACTTAATGAGTGGATAAGTTTGCTCTGCATATGTTTTTAATCTTTTCTCTATAGCTTCTCTTTTATCATCCTCACGAGTTATTAAAGACTCGCCACAAGAATCACAAACACCCTCAGCCTTTGGTTTCATAAACTTAATATGAAAGCTATGCCCACATTTTGAACACACCCTTCTTCCTGAAAGACGTTCTATCACTTCTTCATCTGAAATATCAAGGTTTATAACATAATCAAGTGTCACTAACTCTGAAAGAGCCTCAGCCTGTGCAATAGTACGTGGAAAACCATCAAGAATAAAACCCTTTTTCCAGTCATCTTTTTTAAGTCTTTCTTTAAGAAGCTCTACAGTCAAGTCATCACTAACCAAAGCTCCACTTTCAATAACAGCTTTTATCTTTTTTCCGAGTTCTGTGCCATTTTTTATGGCTGAACGGAACAAATCACCAGTTGAAATATGAACTATGTCATACAATTTAGAAACTTCTAACGCTAAAGTACCTTTCCCAGCTCCTGGTGGACCTAAAAACACACACTTCATAACCAGCACCTCTAGTTAAAATGATAGGTCAGTAGAATATCATCAAACGCCCGTATCAATCAAGAGTTATAAGTTTTTAAAACAGGGATTTTGCATTATAAATATTCTTAAATAGAGGTTATATATGGAGAATAAATATATTAAGAGCTTTTAATGTAAATAGACTTTAATTCCTGTATATCTTAGTTAAGAAAGAAAACATAACCCCTTGCAAAAAGATAAGCAAAAGAAACTCTAATTTTGAGATAAGTCACGTCGAAAACTTAAGCGTTGTATAGGAGTAATCCCATATTTCTTTATTGCTTCTATGTGAGCCTTTGTTCCATACCCCTTGTGTTTTTCATATCCCCACTCAGGATATAACCATGAATATCTACACATCATTTTGTCTCTAGCAACTTTTGCAATAATGGAAGCTGCCATCACTTCATGGATTATTGAATCTGCCTTGATAAGTGTCTCACACTTAACATTTTCTTTGAAATTTGGCATAACATTTCCATCAACAATCACTTTAAGTTCGCCTAAGCAACTAGCATCTTTTTTTGATAAATTATCATAAAGAATAGAAAATGCACGTCTCATTGCTAAAAGGCTTGCCTGTAGTATGTTAATACTATCAATTTCCACATTTGATGCCCAACCTATCGCATAATATATTTTTGGTTCTATCTCATAAAATGCTTTAATGCGAGCTTTCTCCGTCATTTTTTTGGAATCATTCAATAATGAGACATCTAAGTCTTTCGAAGAAAAAACCACAGCACTAGCACAAACTGGTCCTGCCAAAGGGCCTCTTCCTGCCTCATCCACCCCACATAAAAGCATAATTCTCTCCTACTCTGTAGATGTTAAAATTGGTTTTATATATGCTAAAAGATGATAACCAAAAGGGTTCATAACCACTCCCTCATAATGTCGTGGCATGGCAAGAGTTAATTTATCCACATATAAAAAAATAGCAGGAAGCAGGTCCATAACTCGTCTTTGAGCCGCTTCATAAATCTCTTTTCTTTTATTTTCATCAAGTGTAATAACACCTTCATCTAGCAAGCTATCCAACATTTCATCAGAACAACCAACAAAGTTCCCATTTTCAATATTTGTACCTGAATAAAAACAAGGACGCAAAGCACTATCAGGATCTAAAGTATCAGGTATCCATCCAAGTTGAAATAAGTCTGCCTGTCCGCTTTTTAAAACCCCAACAAATGCATCCCATTCCAGCACTTCCATTTCTATATTAACACCTATACGAGATAGTTGTTCTTTAATCTTACTAGCCATTTCACTTCGTTCAAAACTTTCTGCAATAACAAGCCGTAAGTTAATTCCATCTGTATACCCAGCATGAAAAAGGAGCCTTTTAGCCCCTTCAACATCTCTTTTTGTAGCTTTTAGTTTATTTGCTATTGAATATGGAAGTCCTTGTGCATAAGGTGCTGTTGCACTTTCATAAAGTCCGTTTGATGTAACTTTGTTTATTAGATCAATATCTATTCCTTTTGCTATAGCTTTCCTAACTCTAATATCATCTAGAGGAGGTCGCCTCATATTCATACCAAGATATTCTGTGCCAAAGCCTTGAACACTATAAAGACGCAAAGCATCAATTTTAGAACATATATTTATTTCTGAAAGATTTACATTAAAGATTACATCTGCACTTCCATTTTTTAAATCTTCAATGCGTTCTGGGCTTCTAGTATTTGTTTTAAATTCCATAAACTGAAAATAAGGACGTTTTCCATAATATTCTTCAAAACGTTCGAGCTCCACTATACCTTCACTAGTTGAAACAAACCTAAACGGACCTGTTCCAATTGGTTGCAAGCTTAAAGCACTTTTTCCTGATATCTTTACTTTTCCAATTTCTTCACTAACAATGAAAGCAGCAGTATGGCATAGAGTCATAAGGATTCCAGCATTTGGTGCTTTAAGAGAAAATCTAATAGTATAGTCATCTATAATTTCAAAAGAAGTAGGATCTATGCTACTGAACAGGTATCCTACAATATCTGATAAGGTAGCTCTTTCAAGACTAAATTTCACATCCTTTGCCGTTAATAATGAACCATTATGAAAGTGGATATTTTTTTTAATTTTGAAAGTGTATTCAACCCCCCTTTTCACTTCCATGCTTTCAGCCAAAGACAAAACAGGTTTTAAGTTTTCATCAAACTTCAAAAGTCCTTCGTATATTTCGCACAAAACGCTAGAAGCCACATTGTCGTTAGTTTCTATTGGATCAAAGCTTGTAACATCAAAATTCATCAATGCAATTAGAGTCTTATCTCTAGGCCTTCCATCAAAAAAAGAACATGAAAAACACAAAAAACTAAATAGTAAAATAATAAAACGCTTGCTCATGTGTGGATTATAACATATTTACTGTGGATAGTAAAATGTCTAAAAATTAGAATTAAAAAGCTCGCACAGCAAAAACTGAAAGGCTATAATCATTATTCCAAGCACAATAACTTCCTATATTAAAAATATAAAGCCAT
The DNA here is from genome assembly GCA_963543085.1 of uncultured Treponema sp. GTDB lineage: Bacteria > Spirochaetota > Spirochaetia > Treponematales > Treponemataceae > Treponema_B. Next base: position 15,859 of record CAUUAF010000019.1, read on the forward strand.
GATACCTCTTTATCTTTCGCACTACTCGACCAACAACAACTATCTGTGCAAATAGAAAGTACTCTTGCTCTTTGTGTCCTATACATTAAGTTCAATTCTTCTTTGCTTGGCAAAAACCACTCTCCCCTTTTTGTGTTTTTAGTTGAATATTTAGAACACCTATAAGCTGCACAGTTTTTTTCTGTTAGTGCCTCTGATGTATTATTGTGCAATATTTTGTATGTGTTACTTTTCCCATAGCCTAAATCCTCTTGTGTGTTTATATAATGTTGCTCAGGATACCAACGACTTTCTCCCAATGTGTTTAAGCTCATTTCTAGGTAGTGACAAGTCTCCTCACCACCCTTACCATCGTATACTATAAAACCAGCTTTTGAAACATAAAAAACTATACCGCCTCCCTGTCCTACACCTCCTACCTTATAGTCCCCTACTTTCGCACGACTTGTAATTTTTCTATCTGAATTGGCAGTGTCTGAAAAAACTGAGCCTTTAGTTTTTGCTACTAGCTGTTCACAAAATTCAGGCATGTTTTCAAAAAAGTCATCTATTTCTCCAACTTTATCCAAGTGAGATGAAATTATTGTTGTTGTGTTTACATCTAATATTCTCACAGTAAGAAAAAAATTAGCTCCTCTTTTCATCAATTGCCCAATAACCACTTGTGTAGCATTCAACGCCCTTCCTAACTCTGCCACTTTTTTACTATCTGACCAGTCTGATGTTTGAAAAGATAGCTCACCTCTTATCTTATCAAAGCTTCCCCTATCAACCACCCTAGCAACCCCTAAACTAGTAAATGCTGTTGTAAAAGAGTTCATCACAAACTCAACATCATCTGCACTTATCCCCTTTGCATCAAATGTGGTTATCACCATCACAGGCTTTTCTGTTGCATCGTTTTGTGCTCCAAAAAGCAGTGCAGTAGCTAGCACCATTATAAAGCCAAACACCAAAATAGTTCTTTTCATTCAAACTTTTCCCCTCAATATGGTTATAAGTATGGTGTGTATTATGCTAACAAATTTCATAAATATTTTTAATAGATTTTTAGATTGTAATTAATTTAATAAAGTGGGGTATTATGGAATTGTTTTTAGGAGAATATGAGCAAAACATTGCACGCGAAGTTGCAAGAGAAGAATCTTATTATAGGGGGCAAATAGAAGAAAAGCTAAAGGGATATAAAAAATACTTACCTAGGCACAACCACCCGCATAACTAACTTAGATATGAGGTAGCATAGCCTAGAGTTAATCAATGCTATCTTAATGCTTCATCTGCTCAATTCTTGCAAGCTTCCCATGCTCCAATACGACCATCCTTTCAGCTTGCTCTGCAACTTCTGGATCATGGGTTACAACTATGATCGTGCTTCCTGCCTTATGTAGCTTATGGAATATCTCCATAACAAGCATTTCATTTTTTTCATCAAGATTTCCAGTAGGCTCATCTGCAAGTAATAGTTTTGGGTGGTTAATTAATGCTCTCGCAATGCAAAGACGTTGTTGTTCTCCTCCTGAGAGCTGGTTTGGAAGGTGTTTTGCTCTTTCCTTTAAGCCAACACTAGCCAACGCTTCCATAGCTTCTTCTTCGTCAGGCATACTATGGTAGTATTGACTCATCATCACATTTTCAACTGCAGTAAGATAATTGACTAAATGAAATTGCTGAAAAATAAGCCCTATCATATCACGGCGAACAACAGTTAACTCCTTTGGAGTCAACCTAGAAATATCCTTACCTGCAAGCTCAATTTTACCCATAGAAGCTTTGTCCATACAACCTATTATATTCATCATTGTTGATTTGCCAGAACCTGAAGGTCCCATAATTGCAAGCCATTCACCTTCTGGAACAGTCAAATTAATTTTATCTAAAGCTTTAAGATCTCCATAAATCTTTGAAATTTCATCAAGCACTAAAATATTCATAAAACATCTCCTAATTTTTTACTCACCACGCAAAACAAGAGCAGGATCGATATCAACTGTAGTACGCACTGGTAAAAGACATGCAAGCACTGTCAAAACAATGGAAGAAAAAAGTGTAAAAGGTACTAATAAAAGAGGGAAAGAAACTTCTCTCGCAAAAACACTAATACTAACATTATCTGCAAATAAATAGCCTAAACCAACTCCTAAAACACCTCCTAGAAGTCCCAACATAATAGCTTCTCCTAAGAAGTCTTTAACAATACTTGAGTTAGATGCTCCCAATGCTTTTTTAAGTCCTATTTCTTTTTTTCGTTCTGCAACAACAGCCATCATAGTCGTTGTAACACAAATCATAGTCAAAAAAAGCACTATTATAGTAACAATCCAAACCAATGCCTGCAATTTATTAAGCACAACATCTTGTGATTCTGTAAGTCTTTTGACTAACCTTGCTCTAACTCCCTTTTCTTGACCAACCCTGTTTGAAACTTCTTGCAGATATTCTTGATTCCCATCAATGCTACCTTCGATAACATCAAAGTGATCATCATATCCTACAATATCTTTCATATCTTCAAGACTTAAAAAAACAAATTCCTCTTCTACTCCACCTGTTATAACCATTCCAGTTGCAATAAATTCCGTGACAACTTCATCGCCTTGACCTTTAGGAGTATTCACAACAAACCTATCTCCTATAGAAATTCCAGTAGCTCGGCTAATTTCTTGCCCAATTATCACTTCTCTTTTTCTTTTAGGCCATTCCCCCCTCACCAACCAATAAGGACTATTCTTTTTTGCAGCATCCAAATCAGTCGCAGCCAACATATATGGAAGCTCATGTACCTTTGTCATTTTATATATATAGGGAGCAAAACCTATTAACTTCTCTTTTTCAATTTTTGCCTTTATATTCTCAGCCATACCTTTAGTGATCTTAAGTTCATCGTCTTGAGGAATAAACAGAATATTCGCTCCATAAGAGCGAAATATCGTCCCCATCTGGCGAGGAATGTCATAATAAATAGTCAAAAGTCCTGAAAGAACAGTAGAACCAATAGCTATAGCCAAAAGTGCTATAACCATCCTAGATCTTCTTCTAAGTAAAGAAGAAAAAACCATCTTAAAATACATTCGTCTTCTAGTCATTTTTCTCTCCTTTCCTTATTTTCCATGCAATACTTCTGTAGGATTTAGCTTTAATAAATATCTTACTGAAGGAAGAGAACCAAGCAATGTAATTAAGAAAATGATTATAACCACTATTGGAATCACCATTGGAGCAGGTGGAATTGAAGAAGCAAATACAAAATGTCCTATTATTTGTGTAAGACCTATCCCTGCAAAATAACCTATTACACCTCCAAAAATACCTATAATCATAACTTCAGTTAAAACAGCAATTGTAATTGCCAAATTACTTGCTCCTATTGCCTTTTTTAACCCAATCTCGGCACGACGTTCAATCACACTTGCAGTAACGAGGTTAGAAATTCCTAACGCAGACGTAAGCAAGCTCAAAATTGTTATTAAAAGCATTAAAAGAGTAGTTTTATTCAATATTGCACCTTCAGATTCCGCAACACGTCTAATAGGCTTTGCCACAGCGTCAGGCAACACTTCCTGAATCTGGTAACAAATACTACTCACATAGGCAGTGCAATACCACACTTCTTTTTCCTTAATTGTCAAACTCAAGGGGTTTCTTGCTGCTTTTCTTGCCAAATCATTGTCAGGTGTTGTCAAGGCACTCACCTCTATACTTTCACACACATTTTGAACACCCAAAAGGTTTTGGACATTCGAAAGTGAGGTAAAAATTTCCTCATCTTCATCACTTCCTGCATTAAAAATTGAAACCACTTTCAGCTTTAAGTTAGCATTTCCTGTTTTTAAGAAAATCTCATCATTTATCTTAATTCCATTTCTTGCTGCAAACAAACTACCCACCATGCAAGCATTTTTATCCGTATCTTTTACCCACTCACCTTCAACTTCCCACCATGTCCTCATTTTTCTAATTCCTGTTATTACATTTTGACCCGTTGGCATTTGAATTTCATAATCAAACCATGTTCCAACAACTTTAACATTTGAAGAATAATCTTGGACTTCTACACTTGCATTAAGAAAAGGAGCATAATCCACTATATTGTATGCCCAGAATATGGTCTTAATCTTATACAACTCATCTTCTCGCAAATACTTCTTTGTCATTCCTTCTTCTTTTTCTCCATAGATGTCAGTGAGTAACGAAGCTTCTTTATGCATGACATTTATATTCGCACCATAAGTTTTAAGCTCTTGGTTCACCTTGTCTCCAACGCCCAGCATTGTATTAAGCATGGCAGTCGAAAGCCCAGAACCCAAAGCAATAGTAAAAGCAATCATCAATGCCTTACCTTTTTGCCTAAATAATGAGCCAAATATCATTCTAAAAAACATAAACACCTCAAAAAAAGGATTTTGAATTTCCTTCTACTTGAACCTATAAGATTCTTTCTCTAAATCTTCCACTTTAATCTTAATTTTTCCATCATGCAAAATATATGGAAGAGGAACAGGATTGCAACCTCCAGGAAAACCAATCGTAGCCTTATTCATGACAACGTCACATAGCTTACATATAACATCCCCATTTCTTTCAAAATATCCTGAAGGACCACAAATATCGCAAGCATCAAGACCTATACCATAAGCACCTTCGCTTTTTTTAATTGCTATGAATCTCATAGATATCTTATCTTCTGAAATATATTGATATCTGTGAAGTTTATCATCTTCCAATTCCTCTAATGGAATAATTGCCAGTCCATTTTCTATAACATAGTTTTCAGGAGGGGATAGTGGAACTTCTTTTCCAACATGATAACGTAAAATACTCAAAGAAAGAAAACTAATTAAAATGAAAAAAAGTGAAGCCTCCGCCCACCTTCTAGCATTTCTCTTTGTTGCTTTTAATTTTCTAAGTTCTGCCCTGTTACTGTATTTTTCTGTTACTTTAATATTCTTTTTCCATAACAATATAGGCATAGTTGCGACAAACAAAAGAATGATATATATGAAGAGATTGCTATGATTAATCACAAAAGTAATGCTAGGGAAAAACATACTTGAAATAAGTTTAAGAGAATACAGTCTCAAAAAAATGATAGCAACTTGCGTAATTCCAAAAATAGATAGAGACAAAGATACAACTATTCTAAGTTCCAATTTTGAAAGTAATGAAAGTGTCTTTGCAACGGTGAGAGAAGTTAAAAAAACAACAAATAAGCCTAAAACATAGCCAATTAAGCGAAAAAGAACCAAAGTACTAATTGGACTTTCTCCATAATTTACAAATTTTGAAGTTCCTGTGATCAATAATGGCAAATAGTAGAAGATGGTTGAAGTTGTATATAATCCAACAAAAACTGCATTCAATGTCTCATACAAAGAAACATTCTTTACTTTTAGTCTTTTCTCAAACAAAGATAATATTCCCAGAAAAACCAACGCTACAACAACTGGCAACATACACCAAAAAGCAAATCTAGTTCTATTTATGTAATTTGGTATAGAACGTATTATTGAAGAGTATATACTTAAAATTCCCCCCAATAATATGCTTATAATAATAGTCAATCTTTGTTTGATCACAGATTCCAAACGAAAAGATGAAAAAAGTATTGAAAGGATCAAGGAAAATCCCAAAGCCTCTTCTATAACAATTATAAAAAACTTAAAAATGGGACACCTCCAATAATTCTATTGCAAAAAAAAGAAAGCAATAACTGCTTTCTCAAAGATTCAAAAATAAAAATGTTAGTAGTAACATACAGTTAAAACAAAAAAAATATCAGTTGAAGGCATAAACACCCCCAACTGACTCATACTATAGGTCAAACCCTATATTATTACCACTGTGCACCAGCCCATTCGAAGTCTGGGTACTCAACAATTAAAGGCTCTGTCCAGAAACGTCCTGTAACACCAGTTTCTTCAT
>CAUUAF010000020.1:0-20946 GCA_963543085.1 uncultured Treponema sp.
TCAAATCACTATTCTTTGTCAACTACTTTTTCAAAATATTTTTAACTTTTTTTTTGCTTTTTAGTAATTAAACAAAAAAGCTATTGACTCGAAATAAGTGAGGGTGAATATATCAATATATTTTATTCTTGTCAAGGCATTTTCTTAAAATATTTATAATTTATTAAAAAATACCAAATGATACTTGGTAAAATTTATTATGGAATCTTTCACAACTATATTATGACAACAAACCACTTTTCTAATTTTTCATTTCCCTCCCAATACTATTCAAATTGCTTATCAGCAATTTAACGCAGTCAAACACTAGGCTGAAGGCAAAACCATATACTTCTTAATAAATTTTACTGGTCGATATGTCATCTTTGCTTGCCTCAAACCTTCGTCTCCTAAATCTTGTTCTCGATTGACATACTGTATTTCTTCATCCAAAAACGAAGCAAAAGCGTAGTTTACATATTGAAAGCTACCCTTATAGGCAGCAAGAGCTTTTTCAAACAAAACTACTGCAGTTTTCTTGTCTCTTAAAATCTCGGCAAGTGTCCATGCAATAGGCACTTTTTCAACATAAACTAAAATACCATTCAATAGAAAATTTGCATTAAGGAGATTAAGAACTTCTTTTGCTTCTATATAATCTCCATCATCTTCTTCCTTTCTATCTTTTTTCCATTCTTCTAAAACCTTAAAAGCATCTTCTTTATTATGTTCAGTGAGTTCTATAATTTCTATATTAGTATAAGTTTTTTCAAACTTATTTATGTGTGTTTTCTTCTTGTGAAATTCTTTACCTTCTAATTTTGCAAGATTTTCTCGCAGATATACATAGTCAAAATTATCTCTATCTTCTTGGACTTTTTTTGACAAAGTCTTTTCAAAAAACACTTTGTTCTCTTCTAAAAATGAAAATGATATATGAGACCATTTTAAACCTTTTTTCAATTCATCATTCACAATGTTTTGAGCTAAAACACCACAAGGTGTAATAAAAAAAGGAACACCTTTATATGAACCTTCTATTAACAGCATATTGGTATACTTAGAAATAGTATAATTATAGATTTTTCTAAAAAGATATAAATTTAAGAAAGTAAATTCCGAAAGTCCATCAGGCAGTTTTGAAAGCAAGTAATCAAGCTCTTCTCTCATTTCAAGGCCAATAGGAGAAAAGAGAGGATACTCAGGAATATAAGATTGTGTCATTAGAGTCCTTTAGTTCCAAGAGCAATTTCAGTTTTAGAAAGATTAAAAGCTGTTCTGAGGGAAGATAAGGGCGCTATTAAGCTAATCACTAAAAACGAACCTATTGCACTTAGTGTTATCCACAAGATTGAAGGAGACAAAAAAGGCATTTTTAAGTATACAACAATAGCTTGGTTAAAAAGAAGAATAATGAATAAAGATATTGCTGTTCCTAAAAAAGCTGCAATTGAACTTATGATAAAAGCTTCAAGACTTGCTAAAACAGCAACCCACCTCTTTGTGGCTCCAACAATACGCATCATTGCAAACTCACTTCTTCTTTCATTAAAGATTGAAGAAAATGTAACTATCAACACCACAAAAGATAAAGCATAAAGAGCAATAATTAAAACTTTAATATATAACGTAAGACTTTCTATGCCAGAAGAAACATTACTCATCATTTGTTTTGAAATAAGTGGATATATTTGCTCCCCCTTAAACTCTTCACCTATCTTTTTTGCAATTTTTTTTGCGTCATAACCAGTTTTAAGTTTCACCATAACGCTTGAAATAAGCCTTTCATTATTAGAAATTGGACGTTGTAGTATCCTCTCATACTCTTTTGAAAGTCGTCTAGCATTTTCCATAGTCATAAAAACAGAATTATCAAAGCCCATTCCTGTTTTGCTTAAACGTCCTGCAATAATAAACGGCTGACTAAAAAACTTTAACTCTCCTCTGACATTCCCAACAATATTACTTCCCACAACAATTTCATTGTTTGTTAACGGGAGTTTTAGTTGTTTAGAAAGCCATGGCTTAACATTAAAGTCTGTTTCAAAATCAATTCCAATAATTTGTAATGGAAAAGAACAACAACTCGCAGAAAGTGTTGCAATAAAGAGTTGTGGAGATGCATTTGCCACCCCTTCTATCTTTCGTATTCTATCAGCCACTTCAATATCAAAATAAAAAGTGTTTGGCTCTCCTCTCAATAATGCTCCTTCAATCTTGCCATCATATCCTTGCGGAACTACTATAATGTCTGCACCAAGTCTATCAGAAAGAGAAGAGAGTCCTGAATTTAGACTCTTCACAAGAAACGTTCCTGAAAAAAGAACAAACGCCAAAATGAATATAAGAAAACCTAAAAAGAATGTCCTTACAGGTTGCCTCTTAATATTCATCTTTGCTATATTAAAAAGTGTTAATCTTGTACTTTGCATATTACTTAAACCCACGGTCTATTAAAAAATTAGAATCACTTTCTGCAACTATCGTTTTTATCAGTAAAACTCTGCTCGTCAGACATCTTTGCTTCTTTCATAACTTGTTCAACAGCATTCTTAAAAAGTCCAAAACTCACAGTAGCCCCTGAAATTGCATCCAATTTTTCTATATTCTGACTTTGCACCAACATATCTCCATATTTATTTGACTGAGTCACAGCATTTTGAGCAATCTTATAAAGCCCCATATTCTTAATAACACCGTCAACCTTTCCATATTCTGAGTCTTTTAGTTTTCCATTTTCTTCATAAGAGGAAAAAATACACGATGTTATTCTTCCATCCTTCACCACAATCTCAACCTCAGCACTCCCACCCCAATCATCTTTAATACTCGCAATAGCTGTGTATGTACCATCAATATAACGAATTAAATCTTCTTTTGCACTCTCTTCTTTCTTTGCACAAGAAAATAGAAAAATTGCAAAAACAAACAATAAAATAAAATATTTTTTCATATTCACTCCATACTAACTTTTTCTTAATTCTGTAATCACATCTTCTGTTATGTCAACAGTTGGACTATACCACAAAATAGCCCCTCCATCTTGCAAACTAAGAACCATACTATAACCATTTCTTACTGCAATTTTTGTAATAACTTCATAAATTGAAGAATAAAATTTATCATCATTTGTAAGACTTTGTTTAATTGTAGCAAGCTCATCATTTTTTGCCTTTGAAAACTCTGTTAAAAAAGATGTCTTTGCAGTAATCTCTTCGCCTAAATAAGAGGCTTCTACTAAATCCCCTTTTTTTTGACTTTCAACCTTTTTCCTTTTTAATTCAATTATTTCATTTGCAAGAAGCTGTATGTCATTCTTATATTTTTGTTTTTTTTCTTCATAATCTCTAACTGATTTTGAATCTTGCTTAAATGTGTTATATATTCTTTGTGTGTCCACAACAGCAAATCTAGTTATTTGCTTTTGCTGTGCATTCAAAAAAGAAACAAGCAAGCCAAAAAGAAACAAAAAATAAAATCTTTTCATAACATACTCCATAAACTTTCAAATATATTTTTTACTAACATACAAAGTAAATCTATTTTATAGATTTGGAATGTTGAAAGAAAGCACAAACTTCCAATCTGCCCCTTTGCCATTTCCCCAATATGGTTTCCCATTGTTAGACCTAAAGGTATTTGCAAACATAAGTCTTAGAGGGAATTGAGGCAATGTAAATCTCACTCCTGGTCCGAAGCTAAAAAAGTAGTCATTAATAGACAAAGATTTGAGAGATTTCAAATCTGATTTTGTTGCAATAGCGTCAAAAAAGAAGTCAAAAGATATGATTCCTTGAGCCAAAGGCATTCTAAACTCAATCCAGTTACTCTGCATAACATCCCCTTGCCCAGCTCCACCAGCATTATACCAGCCTCTACCATTAAACATTCCATCTATAGTAAGTTTATTCAAACGACTTATGCTGTTTCCAACCGTTGGAATCTGAAATGAAAAACCAGAATAAAATGCTAAAACAAACTTTAAGTGCCAACTTTCTGCAACAGGGTAGTCTAGCAATGTAAAATATAATTCACCTTTTGTTTCAGACCTAAAAAAATACTCACTTTCAATCTTAGGGAAAATACCAAAAAATGAAAACTGTTGACTCAAAAACCAACCTTTTGAAGGGTCATAAACAAAATCTCTATTATCAACAGAAAAACGTGTCCAAAGATTATTACTAAATCTCCATTTTTCTCTTTGATGTCTTATAGCTTCATCAAATGGACGATATAAAGTGTCATCATAAAAGTTCTTAACAAGATTAAAGTTTATTCCGCCACGCAACGTAAGAGTTGCAAAAAGTGGGTACCACCTATAGCTACTGTTGATTCCAAAACCAAATTCAGCCCTATCATATTTCATTTTATAAGCTTCAGCTAAAGAAATATCAGCTTTATAATCATCAAGTGATGGATAAGGATCTGGCACACCAAAGGGTGGCAAGATATCTTGAAAAGAAAATTCTGTTTTATGCGTTGCAGAAAGTTCAAAACCAATAGCCAAAGGAATGCCTAAAAACCAGTTTTCTGTATAACCAAGAGTTGCACTTTGTTTATCTGGTCCTGCTGTAACATTAGCAGATAATTCACTACCTCGCCCAACTAAGTTTCGCTCCTCCCACTGCAAAAATATAGACATCGGAAAGGTATTTGCATCAGAAACTCCTGAAAAGGTTATACCAAACTGAATATTTGCTGTTGATGTTTCTTCCACATTCAAAATGACATCAAGTAAACCATCTTCAGAACCTGGTTTAACGTCTGGAACTATAGAAGAAAAATAACGTAAATTGTAAATATTTCGTAAGCTGTTAAAAAATCTTTTCTTTGAAAAAACATCTCCACTACTAAAGAGGAGTTCACGTAAAATCACATAATCTTTAGTTTTTGTATTTCCCCTAAGTATGACATTTTCAACATGACTTCTCTTACTTTCTTTTATTTCTATTTCATATTTAACTGTTCTAGCTGTTTCATCAACGATGTCTTTCTTACTAATCTGCGTTGCAGAATAACCATTTTCAAAATACAAATCTGCTATTGCATTATAGCCTACTTCTAGTCTCTTTAGATTGAAAACATCACCTTTTTCAAGTTTTATTTTTGCTTCTAATTCATCAGTCTTAAAGATTCTATTTCCCTTAAAACTCACTCCTTCATAAGTAAATTGTTCACCTTCATAAATAATATATGTGAGAATAATACGTTTTTTAACATCATCAGACTCTGGATCAATTTCTTGTCTAACATTTTCAATATGCCCGTTGATATAACCTTTCTCTCCATAATAAAATTTAATCAACTCTTTATCATTTTCTATTACAGATTCTTGAAAAGCTCCATTACGAATAACTCCTGCTTCTTTTGTTGCTAAAACTTTCTTCAACACCTTGTCTGCAATTTTTTCATTACCTTCAAAAAATATTTTAGAAACAACTGTTTGCATTCCTTCATTTATAACGTATTCAACCGAAACACTATTATCTTCTTTGTCTTCCTCTATGTTAGTACTTACACTTATATTACTATAACCTTTTCCTAAATAGAAAGCTCTTAGAGAAAGAGTATCTGAGTGCAACTTATCTTCATTATATATAGAATCCTTTTTCAATGAACATTTTTCTAACAATGTTCCTGCACGAACTGCCGTATTTCCAGTAAATTTAATTTTCTTTACATAAGGTTTTTCAACGAAATAAAATTCTAATCTAACATAAGAATATGAAGGATCTGCAGGCACTGCTTGAGGTTGAATATCCACAAAATAATCTAGATCATAAAGATGTTGTAGCATTTCAAGATATATTTCATCTGAAAACCTCTTACCCTTATACTTTGAAAAAATACCCGATAAATCTGAAGCTTGAACTGCTCGCAAGCCCTTAAACTTAAAGCTAACAATTTCTTTATCCTTATACCAATCTTCTTGAATTTGAGCAAATATTGAAAAAGAAAACATGCTCATCAAAAATATAAGAATAATATTTTTTTTCAACATCAAAATCCCCTCATAAAATAAGCCTATCTCTTTAGCACCCTAAAATTAGCTAGTATGAAAACTTCCACGAGAATGTAAGTTTTGTATCTGAAACAAAAAGCGTATCCGATCTAGTTGGTGATATGGAACCACGCAACAAAAAGAAAGGAGTTGCCATCTCAAGACCCAATTCAGGCATAAACAGCAAATTCCCATAAACAGGTTTTCTTGTAATATTACCTCTTGCTAAAAGGGGGTCATAATAACTCAAGTGTAATAAAGCATCAGCATATATCTGGGAGCCAAAATACTTACCGATGTAAACACTAGTATTGTCAAAATAGTTACCTATGGTTAAAGGAGTGTCACTGTTCGCTCTGAATAGATTGCCAAAAATTGCATTTTGAATTAACAAAGTTCGCATAGAAAAAGCGTCAACATGCAAAAGATCTCTAATCTTGCTCTCTGTTTTCTTGAAAACACCAATTTGAGCAACCAAATCTGTCGCAGTTGTTAAAGCTGTTTGTAAAAAGTTTTCTCTTGAAACATTACCTATAAACACCTGTCCCAACATCTGCATTATGGCGGTTTCGGAACGTGGAGGATAAGTTTCTAGCTTTGGAGTAAAGTTTTCGAGATTTTGATCTTTAGCAGAAAGAATAATCTTAATTGGCTCGCCTCCTTCATCCTTGTCCCTAATTTCTGCACGCAAAGAAACTAAAGGTTCAAAACCTAAAGGTGTTGCAACAAAGTTTATGTTTCCTTCCCTTATATAAAAGTTTCTTTTTATATAAAAAATCTCACCTCCACGTATGGTCGAAGCACCTTTAATATCAAAATATCCAATAGAGGAGTCCACAGAAAGCTGAATCGGTTTTTCTGAAGGAACTAATGCTCTTAATATTGGAATATCATTATTTGGCCATCTATACTCAGCTTTTTTTCCTAAATAAACATCAAGATTCATCCTAAAGGTTGTGCTTCCTTTAGAACCTTGCCCAATCTTATGCAAATCACTAAAAGGAATAGAAAAAAAGCCATTGTCAAAATTTGCTTTTCCTGATAGATACACATCTCCTGGGCTAATACTAATTGTTAAATCACAACCGGCATATCCATCGCTATGATATGCAAGATTCTTAGTTTTCATAAGAGCCATGCTATTTTTTAGTGTGCCACATTTTATAACAGTATCGCTTGGGATCCATCCCGAAAACTCTGAAGTTACACTTGCATATAACTTTGCACTAGTACCTTTAACTATTGTGTATGGCACAGTAAGTGTTGTTGCATTAAGATTTACATCAATATCTACAGGTCCATAAAGTTCTGGAGCATAAAGTGGGGAAGTTGCCTTCACTCCCACACATTTTAGGGAAGAATAAAATTCAGGTTCTCTTTTAGTTCCTAATATTTTTATATCTCCTAAAAGGGTTCCATTCTCAAAAGTAACAGTGTCGATAAGTGGTGTTAAATTCCAAATGAGAGGAATATCAACATTAAGCCCCAAACAATTCAAATCTATTTTTTCATTTGTAATTTTTCCGTCAATATTACATCTTATTGGTAGTTTTTCATCCACATGCAAAGAAACAGTGCCATCGTCAAGATATATTCCGTAAACTTCATCATTATTTCCTGCTGAAAGAGCCAAAACTCCAGGTTCTTTAACCAATACGGCATTAAGATGATCCACTGTAAGCTTTTTTTCATAGTCTAAATTTTCAAATAGACATTCTATAGTAAAGTTTGAAAAAAGTCGTGGAAATGTTGTAAAAATATTTTCTTTGCCATATTCGCTTTTATTTCCGCCAGAATACGATAATGTAAGCCCTGTTTTTATTTTGTTTATTCCAAGTTTTCCATCATAGTCCAAGATTAAGTTCCCTACTGCTTCAAAAGGAAGAAGCTTAGCTTCAACATCTTTTATTTTATGTGCCCCCCATTCAACATCACAACTTTCAATTCTAACAGTGGAATCATCAGCAGAAAAAGCTCCTTTAACTAATAAGTCTTGCCCGCCTGTAGCTAGATTGAAAGAATATAAATCTAGCTTCACAAAAAAATCATCAAGAGAACCTAAAAAGTTAAATTCAGCATTAGTAGTGTTTCTAATAGTTTGGTTTCGGAAAAATCGCATAAGTGCAATATCTTTTGCTAGAATTGTTCCATCAAAATAAAATTTATCACCTTTTATAAAATTTGAATTAATTGTAAAAAGCTCATTTGTTGTCTCGTTTTTTAAAACCAAATTTGCAAAACTTTTAGTTTCATTCTCATTTGAATAATCAAAATTAATATCCAAAGAACCTAAAAGTGGCAACTCATTAGAAATTAAACGAATTTCATTAAAAAATATTTTTTTGTTATTGCCTGAACCTCTCATTTCAAAATCGAATGAATCATAATTAGCAGAAAGTTCATGGGTATGAGCTAATTTTAAAAGGTTGCATTCAAATTTCCAATCATCTAAATTTGCAACTTCAAAGGAAGCATCCATACTAAAAATAGAATCAAGAAGAGGAATAGGAAGCTCATTTATGAGCAAAGCTCCTGTTAAAATCTCATCCTTTAAGAACATGTTTATTGTAATTCCATAGTCTCCATATATGGATAGAGCATGATCAACGTAGATTGCAGAAATATTATAAGCGATTGAATTAATGGAAAAAAAGGCATCAAAAGCAGCACCTTCATTTTCAAAATATGCTTGACTACGACCTGTTACATCCACATTTCCTGCGAGTAAATTAATTTTTTCCACAAAAACAGATGAATTATTTCCATTCACTTGGAATGTTGTAAAAAATGAATCTGAAGCAATAGACGCAAAAATGACTTGTACAAAATTATATGAATAATTTTTAAAGTCTGTAGAAATATATGCTTCTGTGGTTATTTGAGTGTTTTCAATTACATTTGTCACAATATTTGGCAATTTACTAACTTGTGGAGCTACACTCTTTGCTATTCCAAGAAGTGTGCCAGCCTTAACTGAGTCAAGTGTTGTATGAAATTCCAGAAACTTACTTCCAGCTAATAAAATAGACCCATCAACAGAATATTTTCCTAAATCATCTGTAGCATCAAAATAGAAATAATATTTGCTTCCACGTGGCAAAATAGACACCTTGATATTTTCTAACTTTTGCTCACCTGTTTTTAGATATGGAGCAGAAACTCTATAAGACTGCTTATCACCATTAAAAAAAAGATTTGTAGATAGACTTTCTGTAGAAGGTAATAGTAAGCGTGTAATATTTAAATTCCCAGACGTTTTATTGGAATTAAAATCATATTGACCTTTCAGAAAAGCTTCTATACGTTTTTCCAAAATCTTTAACGAAGAAACATTTACAACTCCGTCTTTTCCATTTGCATTAGTTTCTAAATTTACACGGTCAAAACTATAACCATTAAGTTTAAAACTAGGTAGATTTAATGCAATATCTGTTTCAAAGTTCCAAGTATTTAAGTCTTTAAAATAAAACTTTGTGTCAGAAGAAATTGATGTTTTATTAAACTGAGAATAAGTAGAATTACTAAAACTAAAAAATGAAAGTGGTTCAAATGTTGTGCATTTAATATTCCCTGTTATTTCATTCGTTGTAATATTCCAAGAGACGTCAAAATTATTGCGTGGATTAATTTTTAAGTTGCTAACTTTCAAAATATTGTCTTCATACAAAGCAAAAAGTGAAATAGTTTCCATTTTTCCTATTTCAGAATGATTAGCACTTAAGTTTACACTGCCAAAAGCTTTAGAAAAATCTTTTTTCACTTCCCCATCAGTATGAAGAGAAATATTAATATTTTGCAAAACATTGTTTATAGAATCTAATTTATAAGTTTGATAAGAAGCAGAACTTGAAAGAGAAAAAAAACAATCTTTTTCTTTAACTTTTGCATTACCACTACTTATAGCAATATTAAAACTTCTACCCTCTCCATTTTCATCTTCATCCTTTAATGTAAGTGAACAATTTGAAATTATTATTTCAAGTGGCTTTAGGTCAGAAAAGAAAGCTTTTAATTTATTTTCTTCACTAGTATTAAGCTCTTCAATTTCTTTTTCTAAATCTTTTGGCTCCTCATTTTTTTTTATGAGAAGCTTCATCTTTTCAATTAAAGCTTCATTTTTTCTTCTATTAATAGTTAGGTTTGCATTATTCAACCTTATATACTTAATCACCTCTTCATAGTCTCCAAAAAGAAGACTCAAGATGTTATATTCTATTTTAATTTGCTCCACAACTCCAATTTGTTCTTTGGTTGTGTAGTCAAAAACGCTTATATTTTTTATAAGAATATGTTTTAGAATGGAAGGAGATATAGATGAATAATCAAGACCAATTCCTGTCTTCTCACCAATCATAGAAATGAGTTCTCTCTTCTTTGCAGTTATCAGCTTTTCTATATATGAAGAAAGAGGGTTAAAAATAATAAGAGAAAAAGATAATGTTAATATAAATGCTAAAATTTCTATTATGCGTTTTTTACGATTTGATAACACAGCTGTTTCCCATTATAGCAAAAGAAACGGCATTATAATAGGCAGATTAAAGACGAAAAAACTATTTCGTCATGCTAGCAACCATCCTTGTGGTTCTCTCCAATCACGTGTAAGAATAGGAACTAGCATTCCTCCAACAGCATTGCCCAAAATCACTATTAAAACAATAACTAGATTTTGTAAAGTGAATGTATGTTCTGCTAATGCTGCACCATTATAAAATGAATTAGCAATAGAGTGATCAAATCCGCATAAAATAAACAAAGGAACATAGATAAAACAACCTATCTTAGAGCCTCTCTTCCATGTATCCACTGCCAGATACATTAAAATTCCACAAAGAATACCTGAAAGAAAAAGCTTCCATAATGGCATTTGGAATTTCGCAGAATAAATTTGTAATGCAACATTACGTACTGCTTCAAAGTTTTTTCCAATAAGAATTCCTAAACAAAATGTTGTTAATAGATTGAAAATGAGAATTAAAATTACAAGACCTAGATAGTCTAAATCCTTAAATCGAAAAGCAATATAGCCCACCTTACCTGTATATAGGTTAAAGCCATATTCACATATTGTAAAAAGCCCTGCTGAAAACAAAAAAGCACCAAGCCAGCCAAGACCTTTATCAACGCAGGAAAGATACACAGAACAACCAAAGGCAATCATAATTCCTGATAAAATAGATTTTTTTACATTTTGAAACATGAGTGCCACTCTATCACAAAATTTTAAAACATAGTAGAGGCTATATAAAAACTTAACGTCTTTAAATATACGATATTCATTTTTATTTAAGTAGTTAAAAAAGTTCAATTCATATTCTTTCGTGAGGAGAAAAATGATATAATGAAAGGCATGAAAAAACCATCTCTAAAATTAAACATAAGCTGTTTTTTTCTTTTATTGACTTATATCTATCAGCTTTCCAAAAATCAATTCAACTCTAATCAAAAGCGTACATTAAGAAATGTTAGTATAGTACATTAGCTAATGTTATGGTTGTACATTAGCTAATGTACTGCCCCCAAATCGCTCGATTTCGCATATGCAAGTCGAGCGATTTGCATATACGAAGACGAGCGGTTTCACACACTTAAGTCGATCGGTTTGCGTATGCAAAACCGTGTGATTTGCATATGAAAGACTGTCCTGAAAGAGTCTTACACTAATTGTAATGTACCAAGCAATGCTCTATAACAAAAAGAGCATTGATATTTATTCCCTTTTACAATAGACTTAGCTTCTAAAATTTCAAATGTGGAGTCTTTTAATAAGCAAGTTTTATCAAGTCCACATGCTACATTTTGGAGGCTCGTATGTCAGTATTAAATAAAAAGTCTGAAAAATTGCCACTCATTAGGCATAGCACAGCACACGTCATGGCAGAAGCAGTTAAGAATCTTTTTGAAGGAACTCGTGTTGCCATAGGTCCTGCAATAGACACAGGCTTTTATTACGACTTTGAACTCACTCGTCCAATTAAAGATGAAGACCTTCCAAAGATTGAAAAAGAAATGAGGCGTATACTAGCAAGCAATGCTCCCTTTGTTAAATCAGTGATCACTAGAGAAGAAGCTTTGGAACTTTTTAAGGATCAACCTTTTAAGATTGAGCTCATCAATGCACTTCCAAATGATGCTGAGATAAGTACGTACACATCAGGCAAATTTGTGGATTTGTGTAGAGGGCCTCACGTTGAATCTATGAAGGAAATTAACCCTCAAGCTTTCAAGATTATGAAAATTGCTGGAGCATATTGGAGAGGTGATGAAAAACGTCCTATGCTTACACGCATTTATGGTACAGCTTGGGAAACACCAAATGACTTAAAAGAATATTTGCACCTTTTGGAAGAAGCTGAGAAACGAGACCATAGAAAGCTAGGTGTGGCACTTGATTTGTTTCATTTAGATGAAGAAGATCCAGGTCAGGTGTTTTGGCATCCCAAAGGCTGGGATATTTATCTTACCGTGCAAAATTATGTTAGAAAACAACTAAAAGAAGATGGATATTTTGAAGTGAATACCCCATTTGTTATGCCTCGTACTCTTTGGGAACGCTCAGGTCACTGGGCTAAGTATAAGGAAAACATGTTTATCACTGAAAGTGAAAAACGCACTTTTGCACTAAAACCCATGAATTGTCCAGGTCATGTCGAGATATTTAAGCGAGGACTTAAAAGCTATAGAGATTTGCCTTTGCGGTTGGCTGAATTTGGCTCTTGCACTAGAAATGAGCCATCTGGCTCTCTCCATGGAATTATGCGTGTGAGGGGGTTTGTTCAAGATGACGCACACATTTTTTGCAGAGATGAACAAATATCAGAAGAGGTTGCAAAGTTTTGTAGTTTATTAAAACGAATGTATAAAGACTTTGGTTTTAATCCTGAAGATATAAAAGTGAAGTTCTCAACTAGACCAAAAGTAAGAATTGGTGATGACGCAACTTGGGATAGAGCTGAGGACGCATTAAAGCAAGCATGCAAGGTCGCAATGCTTGACTATACTATTGCAGAAGGCGAAGGGGCTTTTTATGGACCAAAACTTGAGTTCACTCTTATTGATGCAATAGGAAGAGAGTGGCAGTGTGGCACTATTCAAGTTGACTATCAGTTGCCTTCAAAAGAACGTCTTAATGCAGAGTACACAGCAGAAGATAACACCAAAAAACATCCCGTAATGTTGCACCGAGCAGCATTAGGTTCTTTGGAAAGGTTTATTGGTATTTTGATTGAAAACTGTGCAGGACTTTTGCCTCCATGGCTTTCTCCAACTCAAGTAGTTGTGATACCAGTGGCTCCAACTTTTAATGAATATGCTTTGAAAGTTAAAGGTGAGCTAATCGAAAAATGCTTTAAGGTAGAAGCTGATGATTCAACTGAAAGAATGAATGCAAAAATTAGAAAACATCAAAGCTTAAAGGTTCCATATCTTTTGATTGTAGGTGAAAAAGAAGCAAGTGAAAACAGCGTTGCAGTTAGGATAAGAGGTGGCGAACAAAAAGTTATGCCTATTCAAGACTTCATTAAATACATTGAAGAAAAGGTTACTTCTTTTTCCCAGGATGCATGATAATGCTTAAATTAAATATACTATCATGAAAAAATGGGATCTTACCCGTTGAAGTATAAGCTTTTGGAGAAGCCCAAGCATTAGAAATAGGGAGGTAGGCACTAAACAAGAGTCCTGCCTTCCAACCACTTTCAAAAGTGTACTCACATTTTAATCTTAATGCAGGGTAAAACCATCTTCCTTCTTGCCAAAAATACGAATTAATTTTTGAAACTTCTTCCTTTGCAGTTATTCCATTTACTCCCACATCTCCGCTTTTTATTCCCAGATCCAATGCACTAAATCTAAAAAGTATTGCTAAACTAGTACCAAAAGATAAATTCCATTTTTGAATATCAAAGATTAGCATAAAAGGAAGCTCTGCAGTAAAGGCAAAAGTGAAAGCAGTTCTATTTTCTATTTCTGAAAGTGAGACCATTTTTCCTGTCCATAAATGATGCAAAAAGGAAAGTTCAAACG
This sequence comes from uncultured Treponema sp., assembly GCA_963543085.1. Classification (GTDB taxonomy): domain Bacteria; phylum Spirochaetota; class Spirochaetia; order Treponematales; family Treponemataceae; genus Treponema_B. Next base: position 14,006 of record CAUUAF010000020.1, read on the forward strand.
AAGGTTGTATTTCAAAATATTTTGCAACTCTATGCTCATATTCAAAACCAAGTGCAAAACTCACCTCAAATGGTGTATATAATTTTTCATCATCAACTTGGTTTACAACAAACTTAGGACCAAAATAAAAACCATAAGGAAAAGTAATTGATTGTCTTTCAGATATTTCTTCTTGAGCAAAAACACTTATGTTCACTACAAAAAAAATCGCAATCACAACAAATATTCTTTTTGTCATAAACACCTCCATCTTGTTTTTATTTTAACATTTCAAAATTAATTCTTTACAATTTTAAGTGTATTTTTATTATACCAAGTGAGGGAACCATCAGTGTTCAAACTAATTATATAGTCCTTAAAAAGAGTTGCAGATTTGGATAATGCATAATCCCTTTCCATCTTAAAACTTTGTTTTGAAAATAAATTAAAATATATCAAGTTTTCCTTTCCTAAGTTGGTAACTAAAACATCTTTATAACTCAAAATGAAAGAAGCAAAATCTTCATCATTATATGAAAGCAAATTTTCAAATTTGCTACTTAACGCTCTATCATCATCTATCACAAATTGAATTAAATTAGTGGTTGCAATGTTCTCGTTAGAAGTCAAAAGGAAACAAAAAAAAGTATTACTAAGTTCCTCATTTTGCACCAACGAAAAAGCCATTTCTCCTTCAAGCCTTATAGGAGTTGTCTCTTTTGTATTTAAATTGAGCTCAAATAGAGGGGCTTGACTATTATCTAGTGAATTTTTTGCTATTATTATGTAGTTTTCTCCTCTTTGCAAAGCATTTTGAGCGCCTGTTATTAAGGTAGAAAAAGTTGATTTCCCACTTTCAATATCAATAAGTGAGATCAGTCCTGAAGCTTCAACCACAGAAAGTCTATTGTTCAATAATGAACAAGAAAGAACAGGATAACGCCCTTTATATAAAACGCTCATGTTTTTTTCATTTATTGAATATTTATATATAGGTTTTTTCTCATTCTTGCTCCACAACAAAACAAAATCATCTGTGCAAATTAAAGAAGAAGCATCTACATTTTCTCTTAAAACACTTGCTTCTTCTTGATATTCTGTTTGAGATAGCAAATTCTTATTCTTGAGTAAAAAAAGAGAAGAAGTATTGCTAGCTAAATTTTGAACGTTGTTATCTTTGTATTCCGATGGACAAAAAGCAGTAATTTTGTTTTGATCATTATTGATGACATATATCCGTCCATCATCTCCTCCCACAATGATGTTTGACATAATTGAAACACATGAAGTTATGCCCACTGTATCAGGCAAAACAAATGAATCTGAAACCTCTCTATCATTGTGCAAAACATACTTATTCTTTTTGTTTATTCTTTCTATCCAAGCAGGACTATCATTATCCGCTTCTGCCATGAGTATAGCATTATTTGTTTTATATTCTTCAACAACTTCACCTGATGAAGCATTAATCACATACAATTTTCCAGTCTTAAAACCTATCAGTCTTGTAAAATTTTTAATCATTCTAGGAGTTTCTAAGTTTTCTAAAGTTTTATATTCTGCTAATTTTTTTCTACTAGCAAGACTTGTATAGGTAAGCTTTCCACCCTTTCCATAAGTTACAATGCTTTTTTCTCTTTTCCCTGTTGTTGCGAGCAAGATTATGCCAGGTGGTGAAGAATATATGTTGACTATCTTACCAGTTTTATCAAACACCTCTATACCTTTTTCTGTGTTTCCTACAAAAAGATAATTTCCATTTGCTGACCAAGAAATAGAAGTTATAAAATAATTAGGTCTTATAATAAATATTCTTTTTTTTGTCTTCCATTCCCATACAGATATTTTATGAATAGTCCGTCCATCACTTTCATACAGAGCTATTGTCCTTCCATCTGGATGAGAAGCTATTTTTTTTATTGCTAGGTTAGAAAGTTGCCATGTCTCAGTTTCAAAAGAAGGATAAAAACACTTTGAAACAAAACCATCCTCACCTGCAATATAAAATGAATCCCCTCTATTATATTCAAGAGCAATATCATTGATCCCACCTATAAACTTATGTGGTGTCCGCAAAAAATCTATATCTTGCTGATTTTGACTTACATCATTGGATGAAGTTCCCTCAGTTTCTTCAAATGCTTTTATTAAGTCTTCAATGCTTTCTTCTAGTTCACCATTTGGTAAATCATCTTCAATTATTTCACTATCTGTTTCATTTGTTTCATCTTCTATTTCTATACTATCCAACTCCCCCTCTATGCAAAAAGCAATACCAATAAAACTAAAGAGACATATAAAAAAAATCTTAAAAAACCTATTCATATCAATTCCTATTTGAATATATTTACAATGAGTGCTGGTACTGTAATAAATGTACCTATTGAGCTTCCAATACTTGAAAGCAAAAATACTAAGAGAGCATGAGTTATTCTATTTTTATACCAACCTTTAAACGTGCAAATATCATCAGACAACGATTCCATATCTTTAACCTGAGGTTTTTTTATCCAAGCTTGTAATATGCCTGTAAAAAAGCCCACTCCAATAAATGGGTTTATTGACGTAATAGGGGCAATTAAAAAAGAAGCTAGAATGACTATAGGATTTGCTAATGCAAAGATGGAACCAATTGCAGAAAGCCCTCCATTCCAGAAAACATATGAAATAAGTTGTGATTTTGTTGTAGAAAGGCCACCTTTGAAAAAACCTAGAATAATTAAAGCTACTATTATTGCAGGAATAGTGAAAGAAAGAGCCAACTTTGTTTTGCTTTTTTTAGGAATTTCTTCAAGACTATCAACCGTTTTGCAAAGAGAAGCATCATCGTTGAATTGTTTTAAAAATCTTTCAACGCCTGGTAGGTGCCCTGCTCCTAACACTGCTATGAGTTTCTTACCTTCAGTTTTCCATATCTTTGACGCAAGATACTGATCTCGCTCATCAATAAGTACTTCTTTTATATTTGGTAATTCATCTGAAACATCAGACATTACTCCATCCATAGCACTTTCCATTTTTAACTTTTCTATTTCTTCAGGAGATAGTTTTTCGTTTACGAAAACACTAGACAACATTATTGCAATTAATTTTGATTTATTCGCAAAAGAACTTTTAGCCCATGCTCTTTTCAATGTCACTTGAACAGGACGATCAACTAAAGCAGTTTTTAAGTTTAGTTCCTTAGACATTTCAATTGCAGCCTTCATTTCATCGCCTGGTTTCACCCCCATTTCAAGTCCTAGTTTTTTTTGAAAAGCTTGCAAGGCAAGATTAGCTAATAGCAAAAACCCCTTCCCTTCTTTCAAGAGCTTTATAATATCTATTTCTTTCCATTCTTTTGGATTTGTCAAAGTATCATAACGAGCTTGATCTAGCTCCACACACACAACATCTGGCATTTCTTTTTGAATAGTTTCTCTAACATCTTCAATACTTTGTTTTGAAACATGGGCAGTACCAAGTAATATGATTTCTTTCTCCCCAAATTCTAATCTCTTAATAGCCTTATTTTCAGCTTCCATAAATAACATCCTTAAAAATGGTTTTATTTTTTATATAACAATTTTTTGTGAGCAAAAATCAATTTAAGATTTCTGTTTTAATCTATCCATAGCTATTTTTGTTAAACGATATTCAATAAAAGAAGGCACTTTTGTACCCAAGACTTCAAGATAACATTTTTCTGCAAGAAAGTTTTTTCCCATAAGCTCATAATAAGCACCTAGATAAAACATCATCACATAATATTGTGTCTTTCCCTTAAGCTTTGTTATTCTATTATTAACGTCATTATCACCTGAATTTTCAAAAAACAGCCTTGTCAAAAAATATTCAGTTTCTTCCTTCGTTCTATCCATTACCTTTAGGTATTCTCTAATAAGTTCTTTTCCTTCTTTTTCTTTACCTGCTTTATATAAACAAAATGCGGATAAAATTGCATATTGATAGCGATTCGTAGCTCTTTTTAAGACATTCCTAAAAGAAGAAGCAGCCATATCCCATTCTTGAGCTTGAATATAAAGAATACCAGCTCCTTCAAAAGCAAAATAATAGGCTGGATATAAAGAAATAATCTTATTGTAATCTTCCAAAGCTTCTTTTGAAAAACCTAATTCATCATTTATTCCTGCTCTATAGATGTATGCCATGTAAGAAGATGGATCTAATTCAATTACTCGTGAAAAAGCCTCTTTTGCCTCTAACTTCTTTCCTATTTGCATGCTATAAATACCTAAATCAAGCCAATGACTTGGAATATCTTTATCAAGTTCTGTTGCTTTTTTCATATCTTCCACAGCTTGCAATATTCTATTTGTTTCTGATTTAATTCGTGCAAGTTCTGCTAATGCAATACTATTATCCTTTTGAACTTCCAAAGCCAAATTCAAATTAGCTTCTGCATCCTTTAATCTATTTTGCATGTAGTTCACCCGAGCAAGACCTAAAAGAGCTTCAACGTTCTTTGGTGAATTTTTAATAGCAGCTAGGAATTTTTGTTTTGCAGCTTTATAGTTCTTCTTAGTGTACAAATCTAAGCCCTGTTCTGTTAATGCCCAACTATCATGAGGAAACTTGTTTAATATTTTTTTTAAGTATTCTGACTTTGTTTTTTCATCATTTTTACTTTGTGCAATCATTGCCCTACAATAAAGAAGTTCAACATTATCAGGATATTCTGATTCTAGCTTTGTTACGAGTGAATTAGCTTCTGCCATCTTGTTTGCCGAAATAAGTATTGAAAGGTGCAAAGTCTTTGTAGATACATCTTCTAAAACTTCTTTTTCAACATCATCTTCTTTAGTGAATAAAGCCAAAGCTCCATCATAGTCGCCTTTAACCAAAAAAGATTGCAGTAGTAAACCAAATTCTTGCTTTCCCATCTTTTTATTAGTAGGTACTATATCCTCAACGACCTCTGCTTCTTGCACACTAGGTGTCGAAACACAAGAAAAAAACAAAAATGGAAAAACTAAAAATAACATAATAACTTTTTTGTTATATTGCATTACATCTCCTTGCTTTGCTTATTGCAAGTTTAAGCCAATGAATGTTAAAATATACGGTTATGAAACATATTTCAAGTAGGATAGTCAGTCTTTCACTTTTATACATTCTAATATTGTTTTTTATTTTTTTTATCCAGTTTAAAAAAGGTGTTCCTTTTTACTATGAAAAGGAACATCTCAATATCTCTGGTAGATATTTCAAAAATAAAGATGGAAAAGAAGAACTGCTCTTACCATTACATATAACGTCAAATGGGCTTCTAATCTTTATTACAGAGCAAAGTCCCGTAATGGCAAAGTATGAAAATAATGGTATAGAAGAGTTGAAGATTGAATCATATAATATAAAAGACTCAATATTTTCTCTAATCTTTGAAAATGGCTCAGTTCTTAACTTTAGTACAAATGATAGATATATAAAAAACAGTGATGAAAAAATTGAAGCTTTAAATATAACTTGTCACCTTGCACAAGGAATAGAAGAACTATATATTCCTTACAAACTCACACAAAGTGCTAGACTCGAAAAAAATGGAAACAATTTCTTTGTTCAGTACAAAAATAAGAGCTTTACATTTTCAAAATTACTGGAAGATAATCAAGGAAGTCTTATAGGGCAAGAAAAGTCAACACCCTTTATTTCTTTTTCTAAAAACGATACCTTCGTTTCATACCATACACATCTAACTAAAGAGAGCTTAAAATTAGAGAATCTGTTAACAAACACTATGGCTTCAAAAGAAAAATATGAAAATAATCTAAATGAATGTATTGATATTTTTCTGAAGTCTTTAGAAAATCAAATTAGAAGCAGAAGACATACTGAGAAAACTCTAGTATCATTGGTTGCAGAAAATGGAAAACGAGGCTTTTTTAATAAGACCATAGAAGAATATCCTATCCTACTTTTACCAAGAAATAAGCGCTCCTTTTTATCTTCAATCTACTACGGGGGGCTCATAGACAGCTATAGGATTAAACTGATTGAAGATGATGAAGAGGTTAAAAGCATAAAATCAAAACTAGATAACAAAGATTATTCTCTTTTTGAACACAATTCACTCATACCATTCTTAATTAACAGAGGAAAATATAATTTGTTTAATGAAATATTAGATTTTATTGAAACTATAGATGAAAAAAACATGAATGCATTGCAATTAGCTAATATTTTACAATTTTCTATTGACTATAAAAATATATATAAAGGTGAAAGAAGTATTGAAGAAATTACTAAAAAGTGTGAAAAGGCTTTGTTCGAAAAGCTTTTCGCAATAGATGACATGCTTTATATTTATACAAAAGAAAATATTATCAATTCCTTGGATACATTTATTATTGCGAAAAGATTGATTCATTATGGTAATGAAACTAGAAGTGAGTTCATTAAAAGTACTGGGTATTTACTTTTCAACTCTCTTTATTCTTTCACTCAAGATCCATCATTTTTCCCTTCTTCATTTACTGTAAAGCAGGATGAAAACAAAAAAGAAGGATTGATGGCAAATGATACTTTAATCATAGAAGCAGATAGTTTATACAACATATTTTTCCCAGAAAACACATGGTATACACATGAGATTTCAGTCGTTAATGAAGAAAGCAGAAATATTTTTGCTCTAACATGTGCAAAGGACGTAAGAATAAAAAAGAATGACCCAAAGATTATGACATTTGATTTTACCTTCGTAAAAGGAGAAACTCACTATGTGATACTACAAGGTATTGAAAGATTTAACGATATCAAAATCCATGACATACATTTTAGAACAGATCCACATTTTGAAACATATAACTCTTCTGGATATGTGTATAACCAAGACACAAAGACACTATACTTAAAGCTCAAGCATAGAAACGAGGTAGAAACTGTTGAGCTGTACTTTGAATAAAGTATTCGTAAATCTTTAATCTCTTAATTCGCAGACCATATGAAAAAAGACAAATTAACCA
>CAUUAF010000021.1:0-20583 GCA_963543085.1 uncultured Treponema sp.
AATGAAATTAAAACCCAGCGACTGGAAAGTTTAGCAAGACTCACAACAGCTGCAGCTTCTATTTCTCATGAAATAAAAAATCCTCTTGCAGCTATTAGCATTCATGTTCAACTTGCGAAGAAAAATATTGCCTCAAATGAAGATGTTTTTAATGAAAAAATGAAAAAACATTTTTCTGTAATAGAAGAAGAAATTGATAGATTGAATAAAATTGTTGTTGATTTTCTTTTTGCTGTGAGACCAATCAAATTTGAATTTAGAATGGTAAATATAAATGCTGTTATTACTTCAATACTAGATACTTTTCAAGATGAATTTGCAATGTATAATATTCAAATAAAAAAGATATTGGATGAGTCATTACCACTTTTGCAAGGTGATGAGAGATTTTTGAGACAGGCTTTTATCAATATTATTGTTAATTCCAAACATGCAATGATGAAAGATGGTGGTGTTTTAAACATATCTACCAGTAGAGAAGAAAATGTAGTTGTAGTTTTAATTTCAGATTCAGGAGCAGGTATTCCGCACAATATACTTAATAAGATTTTTGAGCCATATTTTACAACTAAAGAAACTGGAACAGGTTTGGGGCTTACTATGACATATAAGGTTATAAAGGAGCATGGAGGCGATATTCACGTTTATTCTGATTTTGGTAAAGGTGCTTCTTTTAAGATATCATTACCTATAATGAACGATAAAAGTATTTTGTTAATTACTGATGATAGAAGTTAAGGAAAATCTTAAATGAAATTTACAATTTTAGTTATTGATGATGAAAAAAATATTCGTGAAGGTTTAAGCATGGCACTAGAAGATGAGGGCTATGAGGTTATCACTGCAGAAGATGGGAAAAAAGGTTTAGAAAAAGCCTTGTATGATTCTGTAGATCTTATAATTACTGATTTAAGAATGCCTATTATTTCTGGAGAAGAAATATTAAAAAAAGTTGTTACAGAACTTCCGAGTATTCCAGTTATTGTATTAACAGGTCATGGTACTGTGGAACTTGCAGTAGAGGCGATGCGAATCGGAGCTTATGATTTTTTAACCAAGCCACTCGATCTTGATCGTCTTTTCAGGCTTGTAAAAAGAGCTTTAGAAAATAGAACTTTGGTTTTGCAAAAAAAAGAATTAGAAGAAAAACTAGAAAAGAATACATCATTAGAAAGTATTATTGGTAATAGCCCTGCTATTAGGAAGGTCTTTGATGAGATTAAAAAGGTTGCTCCAACTAAGGCAACAGTCTTGATTACAGGTGAGAGTGGGGTTGGTAAAGAGCTTGTAGCAAATGCAATACATAACTTTTCACAAAGAAGAGATAAACCTTTTATTAAGGTTCATTGTGCAGCTCTTGCTGAAAGTCTACTTGAATCAGAACTTTTTGGTCATGAAAAAGGAGCTTTTACTGGTGCTATTGAAAGAAAAAGGGGACGCTTTGAACTTTCAAATAAAGGCAGTATTTTTCTTGATGAGATAGGAGAAATTAATCAAAATATACAAGTAAAACTCTTGAGAGTTTTACAAGAAAAACAAATAGAACGTGTTGGTTCTTCTGATTCTATAGATATTGATACTCGCGTTATTGCTGCAACAAATAAAGATCTTGAAAAAGAAATGAAAGAAGGACGTTTTAGAGAAGACCTTTACTATAGACTTAATGTAGTGCACATATTTATTCCGCCTCTAAGAGAGCGTAGAGAAGATATACCTCTTCTTGTGGATTCTTTTATTAAAGAATTTTCAAATGAAAATGGTAAGAAAATTTCTGCTATAGAGCCTAAAGCAAGAAATGCAATTTATAATTATGATTGGCCAGGAAACATAAGACAACTTAGAAATTGCATTGAAAGTGCTGTTGTTATGACATCTGATGATATTCTTCATTTTGAAGATTTGCCATTTAAGGAGAAACCAGAGACTGAAATTATTAAAATAAATGTAGGAACTACTATGGAAAAAGCAGAAAAAGAGATTATAATTAAAACCTTAAATCACGAAAATAATAATAAAAAAAGAGTTGCGGATATTTTAGGAATTGGAAGAAAAACCTTATATAGAAAACTCAAAGAATATAATATTGAAGATATTTGAAGGATAATGAAATGTTAATACGCTATAGTAGTAATCCAGACGGTAAATATACACGGCAAGCTTACGCTTATACTCAAGAAGAACATAAGATAAATAGGATGGCAGTTGATTCTAATGCTAGACATATTGTTGAAAAATTACAACATAATGGTTATGAAGCATATATAGTTGGGGGAGCCGTAAGAGATTTGATTGTTGGCAATGTTCCTAAAGATTTTGATATAGCAACTTCTGCCACTCCGAAAAAGATAAAAAACATCTTTCCTAACTCAAGAATTATTGGAAGACGTTTTAGGTTAGTTCATGTATGCATTGCTGATAAAATATATGAAGTTTCGACATTCCGTTCCATCAAGGAAGGAAGTGTTGGAAATCAATATGGAAAAATTGAGGAAGATGTTCATAGACGGGATTTTACTTGTAATGCTTTATATTATGATCCAATTAAAGAGTTACTTATAGATTATGTTGATGGATTTATTGATATAAAAAACAAAAACTTAAGGGCTATTATCCCATGTAAAGTGATTTTTTTAGAAGATCCAGTAAGACTCATCCGTGCAATTAAGTATGCTTGTTCAACAAAATCAAAACTTCCTTTTTTATTAAGATGGCAAATAAAAAGAGAAGCACATTTGTTAGAGACCGTGTCCTCTTCAAGATTGACTGAAGAGATTAATAAAATATTTTTTTCTTCCTATGTATATGATGTTGTTAAGATGCTTTTTGAATATGGCTTATATAATTATATTCAACCAAATGCTTGTGTTTTTATTCATGAAAGTAAAAAGTTTAAAGATGCCTATTTTTCTTCTATACATGAGTTAAACGAAAAAATAAAAAATAAGGGTATTAAAAAACAATCAGATTTTTTAGTTTTTATTATTAGAGATTATATAACCTTACTTTCTAAGATGGAATATACAACAAAAAAAGAGTTATATAATTTTATTTATACAGAAACACGACACTTTGTTTTACCTATGAACCCACAACGAAAAGAACTAGAGGATGCTGTAAGTATTTGTATTAACGAAGTTTTAAATATCTAGGTTTTTGTTAATAGTTAACGAAATATGAATTAATTTGTTAATCTCTTATGAAAAGTTTGTTGTTGGTGATTAATTCTCCTTCGAATTCTCGTATAACATCTGCAGAATAATTTTGATAATAATGAATTTAAGCATTGACAAGATATAGTTAAGATGTTAGACTAACGACCTCCACATAGCAGGGTAGAGCAGTTGGTAGCTCGTCGGGCTCATAACCCGGAGGTCGGAGGTCCGAGTCCTCCCCCTGTTATCTTTTTTCATCTGCATGATGTCTCTGATGTTCGTGTCGTCTTTATTTCAGGTGAATTCCTTTATTTGTACGCTTTAATATTCTCTTTCTCATAGTTATAGAACGGTGTGTTATTGAAACAATCACTGTCTATTACTATTGTAGCTAAAATGGCTATAATTCAGTTTTTGTTGTTATGATAATTCATCAATAAATGTTTATGACCTTATAAAACACCTCAATTTCTATTCTAATACGCTTTAAGAAAGAAATATCCATTTCACTTAATGAAGTATCAGCGAAATGTGAGTAAAGATAATCAGATGTTTTTAGTATAAAAGAAAACTTTTCCTTATCAAAGGTTTCCACACCTATTAACATATTTTTTAATGTCTCTAGCTTTTCTTTTTCTCTTTTTAGATACTCAAGAATCGATTTTATTTCTATCTTATTATTAGTATTACTTGTATCAATATACCTATAAGTAGAATAATCTTCAATATATTTTTGTGCAGATTCTTCGCTTGTAAGTTCTCTTAAAACGATTCCAGAATCTGCTATATCAAAAATATTAGAAATATGAGCAAATAATTTTTTATAAAGATTGGCATATGCTTGCAAAATAGGTGTTGAAAAAACTCTTTTGTTTTCCTTCCCTAAAAGTTTAAATCCACCACTAGGGAAAATGTTTTCAGAGGGGTATAAACTTTTCAGTCTATTATTACAAATCATCATATTATACCAATTTGATGAACCTTTGCTATGTGAAAAACCAGCCCCTTGAGAGAAATCAAGCCCTGTATGAAAAATTGGAACATTTTTTTTTGAAATAAATAATGCTATTTGAATAGCAAGAAGACCTACAGAACCTACAGAATCAAAAAAAGGAACGTTAGAAAATACATTTTGTATATCGTTTAGGAAGTTCATTTTTGCATAATTAGTTCCATATAAAAAAATATTTCCTGTTATTATATTAAATATATGAGGATTGCTAGTTAGATCAGAGAATAGAACTATATCTCTATTAGTAGAAGTTAGAAAAGAAGATTCTACCCAATATTGCCCTTCAAGTAATAAAACTGCATCAGGAGTGATAGAAAGGAGTGAGAGGGCAGGAAGGGTCACATCAACTGCAAGTAAAAATAATTTATTGCGATTTTTCTTTATAAATTCATAGCTATTATCTAAGGATGGGCCTGCACCTATTACCAATATTGGCTTGTCAATATATGATTTTTTTAGGGGATAAATTCTTTTCTTGTTATCAAGTAGAATATTTAGAATATTCTTAAAAATATTTTTTGCATAAAGACGTCCCATTGCAATTAGTGTTATTTTATTTTTCCAAAAAATTGAAATTTCTTGTTCTATAGTTTGCAAAAGATTATTATAAAAATCTTGATGCAAAGCATAGCCACCACTACCACGAACTAAAGTGCATTTTTTGAAATTAAAAGAAGTAAAGTTCGCAAGTTTTTTTATTATTTCTATAATATCAAAAGAACAAAAATATTTAATATTTTCTTTTTGCAATTTTTTACTAGTTCTTTCAAAAAGATTTGCTAATTGTTCATCACACTCAACTATCAATAAAAATGAAGAAGGATGGAGGTGTGAGACAAGCGAAGAAATACCATATCCTAAAACGGGAGAAGCAAAGATAAAAAGAGTGTTCTCAAACGAAGTGATAGAAGAAATTAAAGCTTCGATACTAGAACTCGGGGCTTTTTTTGAATATAAAAAACGCCCCTTATATTGGACGGTCTGTTCCCCAGCTTCAGTTTCAACAACATGGGGAACATTAGAATCTACATAAGTTTCCACCAAGGTATTAAAAGTTATTGTCCGTCTCTTTCAAAAAGCTTGGTGTGACTATCAACTAACTTTGGATTTTTTAATATAAAATCAATAAAAGTCTTTTGTGCTAGTGGTATAGAATAAAAATTCATTCCTCTAGCCTGTAACAACATCACTAAATTATAATATGGCATATAATTTTCACACTGATTCTTATATGTTTTGCCATTATCTTTTGTGTATTCATCACTTTCTTTTTCACTATTTTGTGACAGAACCACAACATTAGAACCTAAAAGGTGAGGCTGTGAGACCTCTCCATCCTTTAATGAGAAAACATCCTTATAAAAATCTTCGTTTTTTGAAGCAGGTGAAAGTATAGAATCCTTATCATTTGAAATTGATGGAAAATAGCTCAAGCTACCATAATTCAAAGAAAAAGGCTGACTCAAAGTAACTTCTTTACTGTATTCAGAAGCAACTGCATCAATATCTCCCTGCTTTACCTTTTCTGCAAATTCTTTTCCTGTGTTCATAAGGTATTCTTCAATTTTACCCCTATCTTCACTTTTCATTTTTGCAAAGACTTTATTCTGCACTTCTTCTGAATCAAAATCAGCCTGTTTTGCATCTCCATCACATCTTATGATAACATAATCCATTCCCGAAGTTTGCAAAACATCAGATAGTTCTCCTGATTTTAATGCAACCACCTTATCAAGATCAGCATTGTCTGGGAAAAGCTCTGCAACATCTTCCCTAGTAGTTTTTTCTAGTTTACCATTCTCATCTGTTAATTTCTTGTTTTCAATCTCTTTTAATGCATCTTCAAATGTCTTAGAACCATCTTTCAATGAAGCTAAAACATTTTTGGCATCTTCTTCATTTTCATAAGACAAGAGAGAGAAATCGTAATTCATATAGAGCTCAGCTTTTTGCATGCCATATTCCTTGATTTTTTCTTTTGGATATGAATCAAAATCAAAGCTAACATACTTAAAATCTCTTGCCTTTTTTGCCATATTTTCAATGAAGGAAGTTTCAGATGAACTCATCTTCATTCCACCTTTTTTTCCATCACCAAATAAGTCCTCAACATAACGACGAGTCATCACTGAATGCTCAACCGCTTTTTTATATGAAAGTTTAGTATTTGCTGGAGTATTTTGAAATTTTGTTTCAGAATACATTTCATTTTCATCCAAATAATACCTGACCAATTCTTTGTTCACTAAAAAATCACTAGGAAAATAAGCACACTTTCTAAGCTCATCAGCTATTGCTACATCAATCACACTCACGTCAAAAGCCACTTTAGCAAGACTATGATAAAAAGAATTGCGAGAGAACTCATCGGATGGAATTAGATTTTGACTCTCTGCATACCCAGCCAAATTCCTATATTGATTTGTAAACTCAGAATCTTCTGTGTTTTGAATAGAAATTCGTCCCCATTTACCTAATGTGGTAGCTCTACCACCACCTTGCACCATAGTTGGTAAAAAAACGAATGAAATAATAGACAAAATTAAAATGACGACTCCACCTATAGAGGTTGAAACCTTGTTATAGTTCATAATAAAATCTTTCCCTTATAAACAGTAGTAACGATATGACCTGTATGATATCTATATATATCCTTAATGTCAACTTAGAAACTATAATAAGGAAACATTAAGAAATCACTAGTTAATGCTATGATAACACTTAGAAATTGCTAGATGATTTGCTTTATCTTTCATATACTCCTTTTATGCCTAATTCTTTTCTGTATTTTGCTATAGTTCTTCTTGAAATTCTAAGCCCTTTTTTACTCAGTGATTCTCCTATTTCCCTATCAGACATATCAGGTTTCTCCTGTATAATAGATCTTATCATTTCTTTGCATGTTTGTTTTGAAAACCCAGCACCAACATATGACGTTTTTGTATCTAATGCACTTGTTTCATTACTAGATATAGATTTTTGACTAAAAAAGTATGCAATCTTGAAAAATCCCCAATTGCAATATAGATACTTATTTGAGGCAATTCTAGATATAGTTGAAGACGACATATTTAATTCTTCTGCAATATCTATCTGTCTTAGTGGGGATAAATATGAAATACCATAACAAAAAAAATCACGTTGAAAAATTGTAATTAGATGGACAACTTTTATAAGCGTTGAATTTCTATCTTCAATTGCAGAAATTAATTCTTTTGCTTTTTTTACACTATCAAGGGCAAATTTACTATTTTTTGTTAATTTTTCTATGTTATGAGAAATTTTTATAACAGGCAAAATATCTTTATTAGTATATATTTTTATTTCGCCTTTTTCATATTTAACATAAACATCAGGAGTTATATAATTATTGCTTCCATCTATTCTTTCACATAAATATCCGGGAGATGGATTTAATTTTTTGATTAAATTAATCACTTCTGCTACTTCATTTGTTTTGATTGAAATATTTGCTTTCCCTAGTGTCCTTTTTATATATTTTTCACTTCCTCTTTCTTCAAAAGGAAATGCTAGATGAAGCACGTGAACTGCCAGTCTAAATAATCTTAATGTGTTTTTTTGTAATGGCTTTTCTAAGCTTTGATATAAAAGATATAGCTGAAACCTAAGTGTTTTATTTATGCTATCAAAAGCACATCCCTTTGGTTCAAGATTTCTTACGATATTAAGTGCTATCCTAGTTTCTTCTTTTGTTATATTTTTTGTTTGAGATGTAATTAATTCATTTATGCTAACTATGTTAAAACCTCTATCATCAAGATTTTGAATTATAAGACTTGCAAGCTTAGCTATGTTTTTTTCTAGCTTTATGAGATGTAACTGAGAAAGTAGAGAAGATTGAAGAGAGTTGTTTTGTAAGCTTATACTTTCAATAAAATCGCTATTTCCATTTAAAGAATGCTTTTTAGAAATTGCACTATCCAATTTTTCATATTTATCTTTTACTAATTCTAAGGCAACATTGTTTTCTAGTTCTTGAAATACTAATGTTCTCAAATCTAAAATAGGAAGTTGCATTACTTTCAAGGACATTTCCATCTTGTTTGAAAGGATTAGTCCTTGTTTTTGTTCTAATTTTGCAGATTGATTTATTCCAATTTTCTTTTCCATTATTACATATCATCCTACTTGTTGAGTGAATATACAATAATTTCTTTTTTCTGTATACATTTATTCAGTACATGCAAGAAGCTACTATCTTCAAATTGAAAGGTAATGATTTTGATAGAAGCCTCCAATTAAGCCCCTTCCCTCAATAGTTTTTTAGCCTTTTTTGTCCAATTGTTAGAAAGATAATAAGCAAAAGAAATTATCGTACCTATGGAGAAGCCTATCCCAATAGAAAGATAGACTCCCTTCACTCCCAAATATGAAGATAAGAAAATTGCAATTGGAATTCTAAAGCCCCACATTGTAAGGAGCGTTGCAATCATAGAGAAAAAAGTGTCTCCTGCTCCGCGTATTACTCCATTAACAATGAACATTGTAGCTTGTATTATGTATGAAGGGGCAACAAGATAGATGTATAACATTCCACCTGCAAGATAAAGCTCAGATGAAAGGAATAGCATCATAACATATTTTGCAAAAATCATAACTAAGATAGTAAATACTGTAGTAATTGCAACTCCAATAATCAAAGCTGAATGTAAGCCCTTCTTCACTCTTTCCATTTTGTTAGCTCCTAGATTCTGCCCCACAAATGTGGCTAGAGCTAAACCAATACTGAAAGAAGGCATTGTTGCAAAAGCGTCGAGCTTGCTTGCTGCCACGAAAGAAGCTGACGTAACAGAGCCAAAGTTGTTTACCAAAGAAGTGATTGTCATAAATCCTGCACCAACCAATGACTGCTGAATACCTGAAGGTAATCCTAACTTTATAGATTTTATAAATATATCCTTGTCAAACTGCAACTTAAAGATATTAAACCTCAAAATCTCATGTTCTTTGCAAGCTATCAATATAAGAAGAAAAGCAGAAACTGCTTGTGAAATAACTGTAGCATAGGCAGCTCCATCAACCCCCATCTTAAACACAATCACAAAAACTAAATCTAAAATAATATTTAGAACAGTTGAAATTGCTAAAACATATAAAGGAGTTTTTGAATCTCCAAATCCTCGTAACATTGAAGTGAAGCCATTATATAGGAAGAGAAAAATTACTCCTACAAATGTTATTTTTACATAACGTTCTGTAATTTCCAAAACATCGCTAGGAACTTTCATAATATGCAAGATTTGAGGAGTTAAGAAAAAACCAACAATAGACATAAAAAGACCAAACCAAAAGATTGTGTATATAGTGGTGTGCACTGTTTTTCTTACACTGTCAATTTTTTTAGCTCCTAGGAACTGTGCTATTAGAATATTTGAAGCTAGAGAAAACCCAATCATCAAACTCAAAAACACAAGCACAATAGGAAAAGCCTGCCCTACTGCAGATAGAGCTTTCTCACTTACATATTTTCCTACTATAATTGTGTCTACAACATTATATAATTGTTGCAAAAGGTTACCCAGCAACATAGGAAGTGAAAATAAAATCAATACTTTCGCTTCGTTTCCTTCAGTTAAATCTTTCATTAATTACCTCAAACTCTTCTTTCCCACCAAGGTCTTTTTGCATAACAAAAAACTACAATCAAAAGTTCCACAATTTCAGCTAAAATATATGAAGACCATACAAAATATAGTGGAAGAGCTAGGCATTTCACCACAACATACAAAAACGGAATTTGCACTATCCAGCGAGAAATTAAACTAGAATATAACTTTGGACTATTATCACCGGCCCCTGAAAAAGAAACAGAAAGACCTGAGGCAAAGGCTAGTGGTAGGAGAGAGGTTGACATAAAATATACCATAGGAATACTCAAAGCTATTTCTTCATTAGAGGTAAGAAAAAAACTCATAAATATATTAGGAAATCCACAAACAAAAAGAATAAACAAACCAACTACCATGCTAGCCATAATAGAGGCAAAAATTGAAGTTGTCTTAGCGTCTTTAACAGAGCCTCTACCTAAGGCATGACCTACGAGAGCAGAACCACCCATGGTAAAACCAAATATAGGCATGTTTGCAAGTTGATTCATTTTAGCACCAATGCCTGCTATGGCAATTGCAATAGCACCATACACAGAAACAAACTTCATAATTGTTGCATTAGAAAGTTGCCTTACAAAGAGGTTTATCCCTGAAGGAAGCCCTATTTTAAGAAGAGATAAATCAATTTCTTTATCAAGAGAAAAAAGCCCCTTAAAGCTAATTTTAATATCTCTTTTTCCTGAAAGAAGAATAATAAAGCCATAAGCAAAGCTTAAAGAGGTTGCAATTACTGTGGCAAGAGCAGCACCAAAAACTCCTAAACCTAGGCCAGGGATGTTTATGAATGGAATTCTTTCAAACATTAGGATTGGGTCTAACACTATATTTGTTATACTGGCAATAAACATGATAGTCATAGGAGTTTTAGAGTCTCCTGTACATCTAAAAATTGTATTAACAGAATAAGAGGAAAACATGATTGGTGTAAAAAATATTCTTATTAAGCCATACTCAAACGCAGCATTGTATACTGCTGTGTCGGGAGAATAAAAACGCAGTAATGGAGATAAAAAAATCAACATTAAAGTTGCAGAAAAAATTGCTAACACTACTTTAAAGCTAATTGTTTGTTCACATATTCTTTGTGTGTATTCTTTAACTCCTCTCCCATAACTCTGTGAAATCATAGAGACAGAGCTACCTCCTGCAACTTCATTCAAAACTGTAAAAAGTGAATATATCGTTGTAAAGAGTGTAACTCCAGAAAGTGCATCGCTAGAAATACGCGTTACCCATGCAATATCCACAACATCATAAAAACTTTGCAAAGCATAAGAAGTCATTGTAGGATATGAAAGATGCCATAAATTCTTTGCAATGCCTATATTATGTCGTGATACTGTAGGCATTTTCTTCATATTATAAGCTCTTAATTAATATAAAATTGAAGAAGAACTCACATCTTTTAGCACAACATCATGAGCAGCTCCTTCTTTAATGGAAGCCTGAGATACAAGTGTGAGTTTTGCATTTTCCTTAAATTCTTGCAAATTAAGAGAACCACAGTTACACATAGTGGAAGAAATTTTACTCAAGGTTAGCTTTAAGTTTTCTGAAAGTTTTCCTGCATATGGAACATAAGAATCAACACCTTCTTCAAAACTCAATCTAGCTTTTCCACCTGAGTCATAGCGTTGCCAGTTTCTAGCTCTTGCAGAACCTTCACCCCAATACTCTTTCATAAAGTTTCCATTTATACGTACTTTATTTGTTGGGCTTTCATCAAAACGTGCAAAATAACGTCCCAGCATACAAAAGTCTGCTCCCATTGCTAGACTTAAGATTATATGATAGTCATAAACAATACCACCATCTGAGCATATGGGTATATAAATGCCTTTGTTTTTTGTGTAAGCATCTCTCGCTTTTGAAACTTCAATTACGCTTGTTGCTTGTCCTCTTCCAATTCCTTTTGTTTCTCTTGTTATGCAAATTGAGCCACCACCAATACCTACTTTGACAAAATCTGCTCCACTGTCAGCTAAAAAGTTAAAACCATCTTCGTCAACTACGTTTCCAGCTCCTATTGGAATGCTATCCCCATAGTTCTTTTTCACAAAGTCTATAACATCAGACTGCCACGTGCTAAAACCATCAGACGAATCGATACAAAGGACATCAACTCCTGCTTCAATTAGTGCAG
Source organism: uncultured Treponema sp. (assembly GCA_963543085.1). Classification (GTDB taxonomy): domain Bacteria; phylum Spirochaetota; class Spirochaetia; order Treponematales; family Treponemataceae; genus Treponema_B. Next base: position 11,938 of record CAUUAF010000021.1, read on the forward strand.
GAATACGGTCTTTGTAATCCCTCGTGTTTACGCCTGCCCCTACCAAATAGCTTTTTTTTTCGTCTAAAAGTTCTAAAGGATTTTCTTTGTTGCTTTCATAATCTTTTCTAAAAACAAATGAAGAAAGACACCCTTCATCATCTATTATGGGAAGAGAGTTAAGTTTATATTTCCAGATTAAATCATTTGCTTCAGAAAGATTAATTCCTTCTTTTGCATAATGCAATGCACTTATTGGGGTCATAAAGTCTTTTACTTTTTCATCTAGTCCTGTTCTTCCTTTTCTATAATCTCTACTGGTAACTACTCCCAAAAGGCGGGAATGAGGTAATCCACCTTCTGTTACTGCAATAGTTCTGTGTCCTGTTCTTTCTGTCATCTCTAAAACATCTTTTAGAGTTTTTTCAGGAGCTATGTTAGAATCGCTTTTGACAAAACCAGCTTTATGATTTTTTACGTTGCTTACCATTTTGCATTCATCTTCTATGCTTTGCGAGCAATAAATGAACGACAAGCCACCTTCTCTTGCAAGAGATATAGCCATGCTGTCATTTGAAACTGACTGCATTATGGAAGAAACAAGTGGAATATTTAACTTTATTTTTGCCTCACTTCCAACATTAAAGCGAGTTAATGGAGTGGTAAGGGAAACATCAGAAGGAATATGTTTTGCAGTTGAAAGACGTGGAATTAATAGATATTCACTAAATGTGTGTGACACACCTTCACAAAATGTTGCCATATTTATTACCTCTTTGGTTTTGATATGGCAATTGATTATACAAAAGAATTAATGTTTATACTAGTAGAATTATTAAAGAAGCATGGGGTAATTGTGTATAGCCTATGCATAGCAAAACTTAACAAACTCTCATATGCAAATCGAACGACTTAGGGCATTGAAATCGATCGACTTGCGATGTCGAAATCGATCGATTTGCGATCCCCAAATCGATCGATTTGGGGGCAGTACATTAGCTAATGTACAACCATAACATTAGTTAATGTACTGTGCTAACATTCCTTAATGTAGAATCAAGATTGATTTTAGTGTAGGGATTGAAATAATTTGATGGAACGCTCTCAAGTATACGAAATTCCTTTTTCATAGTCACCCATTATACCATTTTTATTGTTTAATTACTATTTTTGAAAGAGTTCCTATCGTCTTTTAAACAGCTTTTTAATTTTCTTAAAATAAAGGCTTCGTAAATCTTCAATGATTGAATATAGTTTGTAAAGAATGTGGCTCTTATAAACATCTATGCTACCTATCTTATGAACAATTAAGCCTCCAAAACCAGTTTTAAATCGGTATAAGCCAGCCATTGGGTGATGTGGGTCATCAAGTGGAGGAATGCCATAAAAATCATAAACCTTTGCTCCCCATCCTTTTGCATCTAGTATTGCTTGCCATTGCAAAAGATATGTTGGCATTAGGTTTCGTTTTTCATTTGAAGATGCTCCATATAGGTATGTTGCCTCATTTTCATAAAACATTGTAATAATAGCACCCAAAGGTTCTTCATTGTAGTAGGCTACATAAAGATGTACTGAAACATCTGGATAGTTACTTGCAATAATAAACAAATCTTTGTAGTAGTTTTTTGAATGTATTGCAATTCCATCACGAGCAGAAGTTGTTTTGTAGAGGTCGTAAAACAAAGTTATGCCTTTTTCAATTTCTTCTTCGCTATTCATTTCTAGATTTTTAACTATGCAACCTTTTTTTTGACTAAGGCGTATATTATATCTCCATTTGCTTTTAAATTGAGACAGAAGCTCATCATCAGTCAGTGTTAAATCTAAAATGACAGTATCGGGAGGTTGAATATCAGTTTTTGCTTTTGCAAGATAAAAATTATTAGTTTTTTTTAGGAGGATGCTAGGTCTTTTTGCCATGTCAGTATGAGATGCCTCTCCCAATGCATTATCAACCTTAAAATCTAAATCAATGTCAAAACGTATAAAAATTAATGTAGACTTGAATTGTTTATAGAACGCCTTTGTTATTGAGGTGAGGAGTTCTGAATAAGAATCTTTTTCCTTTAAGATGTTTGGAAACATAGGCACATAGCCTATAAAAAAAGAGGCACCAAGGCATCTAGTAAGTAGTGTGAAATAAAAGGTATTTTCGCTTTCTCCATCTTGATATTCTACACATAAATGATGAGGCGCCCATCCATGTTTTTCCTTAAATCTAGCCCAAAAATCACTTTGCAAAAAAGAAGAGGCGTTTTTGGTGCTAGAGACTTCCTTAATATCTACCTTACACATATCTATTAATTATTCTTTTTTAATTTTACATCTGGTTCTTTTGGAATTCCAAAGTTTGGAAAAAGCCTATCTATTCCAAAAAGCGTGAACAAAAGGATTGTTGCAACCGCTATGTGTGCCATAAAGTTAAATTGTATTATTTGAGTTGCCTTAAACTCATATAATGGATACACAGTACCAGCAATACCCACAAAAAAGCTTAAATATACATGCCAAGGGATTAATTGAGAGCCAAAAATACCAAGTGCAGAAGAAAAAGTTGCGTTTCGTAGTCTTAATGAATACATGTCTTTTTCATTTCCTTCAACATTTTCATCCGTTATGTCTTTAATGATTGGTCCTACTGTTACTATTTGAGCCATCTCATCCGCCAAAGCTGCGTTTCCTGCAATAGAAATTACACCATTCCAAAACATTAATTGTCTTACATTTCTTGAAAGTTTTACAGCTAGAATAGAAAGTGGGCGGAATGCATCCATACGCCTCATTATGCCACCAAATGCTGCTACCCACATCATCATTATTATTACCCATGAACCAGCCCCTGTGAAACCATTGTAGACTATGTCTAGGAAGGGGATAATTCCTTTCACTGTTCCTGCAAACATACCCAAAATAAAGCATGAAAGAATGCCAACACCTAGACAAAGAAGTGTTGAATATCCTTTAAGTGCAATGGCTATTACAAGAATAAGTGGAATAATCATATAAGCAGGAACTCCATTTTGTACTTGATGAAGTAAATCTACTGCAACTGGTTTTTCTTCTTGTAGCTTTAACCAAACATCTTGAGGAATTGTTTCTATTGCTTTTGTGGGAGAAACTGAAAAATTAGAAAGTCCTAATCCTGCAACGAAAAAGAAAACACCAGCAAGAACTAAACAAAAAAGAGACCATAAACCTTGATTTTTCATTCTATCAGTTACTTCAACTTGGTGAATTCCAGAGCTTACAACTGTTGTGTCAGAAATTAGACCTAAATTATCCCCAAAACAAGAACCACCTGCTATTGCGGAAAGAGTTAAAATTATGTTTCCTTCTAGGATGTGAGTCATCCATAGAAAGATAGGAGCACAAGCTGCAAACGTTCCCCATGATGTTCCTGTTGCTACAGACAAAATTGAAGTTACTAAAAAACCTACTAAAGCCACAGTACGAGCTGAGATACCTATCTTCAAACTCAAAGAAATTATTGCAGCCCCAACACCTGTTGACATAAAAGCATCTGCCATGGCATAAGCAAACATCAAAATGAAAAACACCAATTGCATTTCTTTCACATTATCTACAGCAGAATCTAGTACTGTTTTAAATTTTAGTTTTTCCGTTATGATTGCAATGACAGCTGCATAGATAACAGCAATAGGAGCAATGATCAAAATGTCTAGCTTAAAACCAAAGAAGGTTGAAAGAGATTCGATATTGGAAATCATCATCAAACCAGCAAGGAGTAGTACTGGGGTAAGTTTTAAAAATGAACGCATATCTTCCTCAAAGTAATGATTTATGTGGAAAAACCTATAAAAGCCAACAAAAGTTTTATAAAGGTTTGTAGGGAAACTATACTATATTTTTTTCTCAACTATGGCAATCACATCAAAAGTTATTTATAACTGAGAGAATAGCCTAAAACAGCTGATTGTTTTTTACTTGAAAAAAAACGTTTCTTATAGTAGATTCCCTCTTTATTTTAGCTATCCTGCTTGCCGATATGCAAGAGGAGGACTATTTTTCTTAAGGACTTATATTTTCTACTTAAACTTTAGAGGAAAAATGTGTTATAATAAGGGAGCTGTTGCATAAATGGAGGGAGGGCAACGTTTTAAAGGTATAATTTAATGAGAGAATTGCAATACTATAAGAAAGCGAAAAAATCTGATACGCACAATCACTTAAACCTTAGTATGTCTTATTATCGTTATAGGAAGTGGGCTGGGTTTTCTATACCAAGATTTCCACGCAAGTTGCATGGACTTACAGAGATGCATGAAATCATAGGTGAGTATACAAGACCACGTTGCAAAACTTCAAAAGATGTGGTTGATTTGATCGATATGTCCATACAAAGTGCAACTCATGACAATGTAGTGCTTCTTGAGGGTTCTGTTGATATGAATTTTATCAGGCACTTTAATGAAGACATAGATGCTTTTCTTTATCAGATCGATGCATTGGTCAAAAAACATAAGGATAAGATTACAGTGGTTCCAGAACTTGGAATAGCAAAAACTCTTGATAGGGATTTTCTAAAAAAATGGGTTCAACCTCTTATTTCTAGTGGTGTATTCAAAAATATTGATCTATATGGACCTGAAGTTTCTGAAGGAATTGAAGATTTTATTTATATTTTTGATATGGCTGGTAAATATGGTTTAAAGAAAAAAGCTCATGTAGGTGAATTTTCTGATGCAATGTCTGTTAAGCAGTTTGTTGAGTGTTTCTCTCTTGATGAGGTGCAACATGGCATAGGTGCTGCTAGTGATGACAAGGTGTTACAGTTTTTAGCAGATAGAAAAATTAGATGTAATGTTTGTCCAGCTAGTAACGTGGGACTTGGTGCTGTTAAGAGTTTAAAGGAACATCCAATAGGTAAGATGATGAGAGCAGGAGTGCCTGTTTCTCTTGGTACTGATGATTTAATGTTTTTTGGGAAAACAAATAGTTTGCAACTTTATGAGCTCGTAAAAGAGAACGTTATTACAGAACAGGAAGCTGATACGCTCATCAATAGTAGATAAAAATCTTTTATTATTGACGTTGCTTATAAAGAGAAAATATGTTAAACTCGGCGGAGTGTTTCTGAGGTTTAAGGAGTTTGCTGTGGCTCGCACAGGTGGATATAAGAAGATAGAAAATGCAATAGTACGGGGTGTCTCTAAATTTTTTGTAGGGGTGTTTAGGTTTGTGAAATCTTTTTTCACTGCTATTTTCAATGTGGGAAGAAGAAGATTGACCATTATGGTAGTGCCTCATTCGCAAAAGGGAACATTCAACTTTCAGACAAATATCTTTTCTATTGTTTTTACATTTTTTTTGCTAACCGCACTTATTTCCTCTTTTCTATATTTTTCTATCGCAACTACATCACAAGCTAAAAAACTCAGAGTTTTAAAGGAAGAGACTCTAAAGACTCAGGCTAACCTAGATTCATTGAGAAATGAATCTAATAATTTAATGAAAAATGCTAAGGATTTTCAGTCTACACTTTCTACGACACTGACTTCTCTAGGTTTAAAGTCAGTTATGCAGTTGGAAAAAAATGAAGAGAAGACAGGAGATTTGATGCATATTTTTGATTTTCATGAAGGTGATCAGGCATACATAAAAGAAGCAGGGGAGTTAAGGCTTTTTTCTGACTATTTGCAAGATTCCATTTTACCTATTCAAGAAATGGGAAAACTACTTGATTCACAGGCAACATTTTTTTCTGATATCCCTAGTTTGTGGCCTATAAGGGGTGGAATAGGTCATATTTCGATGGCATTTGGTCAAAATAGGCATCCAATTACAGGACAATGGTATATTCATACAGGTATAGACCTTTCAACATTTAGACAGGGGGATCCAATTATTGCTACTGCAGATGGGCAGGTTGTTGCTGTGGAATATGACCCTGGTTGGGGAAATTACATAATTGTTAAACACAAGCATGGCTTTTTTACGCGTTATGCACACTTGCAGTCTCACAGAGTTTCTCGTGGAGAGCATGTTCAACAAGGTCAAATAGTTGGCTATCTTGGAAATACAGGGATTTCTACAGGTCCTCATATTCATTATGAAGTTCATATTGGTTCTGATGTTGTTGATCCAATAAAGTATTTAAGCATTAAGGGTATTAGTGGTAAGTAATGGGCAGGGTCTTTGATGATGTTTCCATAAAAACAATAATAGGACAGGGTAGTTTCATTAAAGGTGACTTATCTGTTTCTGGTGTTATGCGTATTGATGGTGACGTGGCTGGAAATATAGTATCTAATAATTGTGTTATGATAGGTGAGAATGCTAGAGTATGTGGAAATATTACTGCTACATCTGTTATTTCACGAGGACTTATTAAGGGAAATGTTTTGGCTGATGTTGAGGTTAGATTATTTTCCTCTGCTATTGTCTTAGGCGATGTGCTTACGAAAAAGATTAATATTCAGGATGGGGTTTTGTTTGAAGGGAAATGTTTTGCTATTAATGATGAACCTCTTTTTGACAAGGTTAAGGAAAGATATCTTGGATGAGAAAAATGTTTTGCTTAAGTTGAGGAAGTGATGACTAGTAACGTTGTAGCAGGATTGGATTCTAGCACGGCAACATCTTACCTTTCTTCTCATCAGTTTTTTAAAACTAAAGATGAAAAAAAACTTTCTGATGCGAAACTGGATAGGTCGAAGCATTTTAAGGATGTTATAAAGGAAAGTTTTTTAGGAATTCCTTATCAGAGTAACGTAAAAGACTCAAGACTTACTGAGGCAGAACTTATTTCTAAGATGCAAGATGAGGTATATGCGACAGGTGATGCTTTAGTTGATATGATGTCTAGAGAAAATATTCTAGCTTATAAGAGAGCAGTTAAAAATTTTGTTGAATACATATTGGAAAGAACTTATGATGTTGAAAATGTGATTACAGGCAGTCTTGATCCTTCAAAGAAAAAAGCTTGGACAATAGTGAAAGTAATTGATAAAAAACTTGATAAATTGATTTCAGATTTAATGTATAATCAATTAAAAAAAATTGATATTCTTGAGCGAATTGATGAGATAAAAGGTTTAATTATTGATCTAAAGGGATAAGAATATTATTGATTAATCTGTATTTTCTACAACTATAGGAACTTTCACTTAATCAATGTTTCTTAAGGAGTTGTTTGTGGAAGAGATAATAGAAATTAGTATAAATGAGTCTGAAGAAAATATTAAAAATATAAATAACTCAAAGATACTCTACCTTCTAAGTTTAGATTATGCAAGTGAAAAAATTTATGCTTTTGCAACAGAAGACTTAATGCTAAAAAGAGGAGCTCTTGTTGTAGTTCAAACTAAATATGGAGTTGATTTAGCTAGAGTATGTGGAGAGATTTCTGATAGTGAATTTAATAAGGAAGCTGTAGATGTTATAAGGGTTGCAACCGAAAATGATATTTTGCAAGCTGAGAATAACAAAAAAAAAGAGATTGAAGCTGGAGAAATATTTAGGGAAAAAGTGAAGGAAAGTAAACTTGATATGAAGTTTATTATGGCACATTTTCTTCTTGAAGAAGCAAAGGTTTTATTCTTTTTTAGTGCTGATGGTAGAATAGACTTTAGGGGGTTGGTTAAAGATTTAGTTTCAGTTTTTAAAGTGAGGGTGGAACTTCGTCAAATTGGTGTTAGGGATGAAACTCGGTTTATTGGAGGGCTTGCATCTTGTGGACGTCCCTTTTGTTGTCATTCAATGACAGATAAAATGGCTGGAGTTTCTATCAAAATGGCAAAGGAACAAAATCTTTCTCTTAATTCTAGCAGAATATCGGGACACTGCGGGCGACTTCTGTGCTGTCTATCGTATGAGCATGAGTTTTATACAACAGAAAGTAGAAAAACTCCGCAAGAAGGCTCTAATATTTATTACGATGGTAGTTTATTCACAGTTAAAGAGGTAAACCACATTACTAACACTATATCTCTTATTGGGGAAAATGGAAGATCTGTTACGCTTCCATCATCACGATTCAAAAAAAATGGTGATTCTTGGAAAGTGCTCTAATCTTTAGTTGTAATTGTTTCTAGGTATTTGTAAAGTTTTTCTGCAGTTTCTTCACTTATTGCGTGTTCCATCTCGCAAGCATCTGTGTCTGCTATTTCATAAGAAACGCCCAGCACCTTTGTTAAAAACTTTCTGAGTGCATCGTGCCTCTTTCTAGTTTCTTTTGCAACTTCAAAACCCTTATCCGTCAAAAAGATTGTTCCATAAGGTTCTTGCTCAATATAGCCATCTTGCTTCAAGCCTCCAAGCGATTTATTCACGCTTGCACGTGAGACATTCAATGCTCTTGCAACATCAATTGATCTTACCTTTTCATTTACAAGGGAAAGGTCATAAATTCTTTCTAAATAATCTTCCTTTGAAGCTGTTATATCTCTTTTTCTAAACATGTTAGCATAGTATATCATTTTATATTGAGTCGTCAAGAAGTCAAATTGTTCAATAGGAGAATTGTTAACCTATCAGTGAATCAATTAGTGTTGTTATACTTAAACTATTTTGAAAGTAATGATTTTTCCCCTATTGACATTTTGTCGTCTTTGTAACAAACTACACAAGGTCGGTTTTTGATGTTTTCATGGTGGACGTAGTTCAGTGGTAGAACTCCAGATTGTGGATCTGGCTGTCGTGGGT